>JAFQYK010000330.1 GCA_017406485.1 Clostridia bacterium | reverse complement strand
CTTATCCTCTTCGTTGTTCCAGCTATAGAGCTTTCTGATATCCTCGCCGACCTTTTCAAGCTCGTGCTCGCCGGCAATCTTTCTCATAGCCTTGAAGTGAACCTGCTTACCTGCCGGTGACATATCAAGAAGGAACTGCTTTGCAAATGAACCGTCCTGAATGTCCTTCAGTACCTGCTTCATAGCCTTCTTTGTTTCCTCTGTTATAATCTTCGGACCTGTTGTATAATCACCGTACTCGGCTGTGTTGGAGATTGAGTATCTCATACCCTTGAAGCCGCTCTGGTAGATAAGGTCTACGATAAGCTTCATCTCGTGGATACACTCAAAGTAAGCGTTTCTCGGATCATAGCCTGCCTCAACGAGTGTTTCAAAGCCTGCCTGCATCAAAGCGGTAACGCCGCCGCAAAGAACTGCCTGCTCACCGAAGAGGTCTGTCTCTGTCTCTGTTCTGAACGTTGTTTCAAGAACGCCTGCGCGTGCGCCGCCGATACCCAATGCATAAGCGAGTGCGAGATCCTGAGCCTTGCCTGTAGCGTCCTGATGAACAGCCACAAGACAGGGAACACCCTTGCCCTCCTGGTACTCTGAGCGAACAGTGTGGCCGGGACCCTTGGGAGCGATCATTGTTACGTCAACGTCTGCCGGCGGAACGATTGTACCGAAGTGAATGTTGAAGCCGTGAGCGAACATAAGCATATTGCCTGCTTCAAGGTTCGGCTCGATCTCGTTCTTGTAAAGGTCAGCCTGAAGCTCGTCGTTTATAAGAATCATTATGATGTCAGCCTTCTTAGCAGCCTCAGCGGAAGTGTAAACCTTCAAGCCCTGAGCCTCTGCCTTTGCCCATGACTTTGAACCCTCATAAAGACCGATGATAACATCGCAGCCTGAATCTTTCAAATTCAACGCGTGTGCGTGACCCTGGCTTCCGTAACCGATAATCGCGATTGTCTTACCCTTTAAAAGACCCAAGTTACAGTCGCTTTCGTAATAAACCTTTGCATTGTTTGCCATTTTTGATTACCTCTTTCTTATATTAAATTTAATTTTGTACATTATTTATCAAGACGAAGCGTATTCGCGCCACGCTCCAGCGCCGTCATACCGGTTCTTGAAAGCTCCTCGATACCGTATGTTTCGACTAAATCCAAAAACGCGTTGACTTTTCTTTCGTGACCCGTTATTTCAACGGTGATTGTGTTCGGGCTTATATCAACGATATTCGCTCTGAACACGTTTGTAATCTCAATAACCTCGCTTCTTGTCTTGGGGGTTACCTTGATTTTAACAAGCGCAAGACCGCGCTTGACTATCTCATTATCGCGGAGAGTTTTAATCTTAATAACCTCCATCAGCTTTGAAAGCTGCTTTGAAACCTGCTCCACCGTCAGCGCGTCGCCGTTTACTTCTATGGTAATACGCGAAACCTTAACGTCCTGCGTCGTTCCAACCGATAGGGAGTGAATGTTAAAGCCTCGTCTGGAGAAAAGTCCGACTACTCTTGAAAGTACGCCCGGATTATTCTCAACGAGTACGGATAATGTATATCTTTCCATATTATTTAACCTCCTTTTTCGGAAGCTCTGCTTCGTTAAGCACATCACCTGTCGGCTCAAACGGATTTACATTTACCACGAGCAGATATGATTTGTCATCCGCAAGCAGTTTGTCAATCGCGGCGCCAACCTCGCTGTTTTGCGTAACAGACGATGAATCGAAGCCGTATGCTTTTGCAAGCATTTCAAAATCGGGAGTTCCCTCAATATTTACAGCCTGATAGTTTGAGTTATATAAAAGATACTGATGCTCGTGTACCATACCAAGTCTGCCGTTCTTAAACAGTACCATTTTTACCGGAATATCCCAGTAAGCCATTGTACCCATCTCCGGCAAATCCATCTGGAAGGAGCCGTCGCCCATAACAGCAATTACCGGTTTTTCACCGTTCGCCGCAACAGACGCGCCTATAGCGGACGGAAGTCCGTAGCCCATTGTACCGAAGCCGCCAGATGTAAGAAGTGAGCGCGGCGTTTTAAAGCCGAAGCTGTTTGCCGCCCAGATCTGGTTCTGACCGACCTCAGTTGAGAGATATACGTCTGAATTTGTCTTTTCTGTGAGTACCTTGAGGAAATACTTCGGATTTACAAATCCGTTGTCCTCGCTGAACGGCTCGTGCGTAAAGCGTGCGCGAACCTCCTCGGCCTCCCTGGTCCAGTCCTTTGCCGCGGTGTAATCGGACATAAGCGGCGTGAGCTGCTCCAGAACGTCCTTTATATCACCGACAACCGGGATATACGGCTGAACATTCTTTCCTATTTCAGCGGGGTCAATATCAATATGTATCAGCTTGTTGCCGTCCTCGAGACCCTTTACGTGCGCGACAGTTCTGTCACCGAGTCTTGAACCCATTACAATAACGCAGTCAGCGCGGTTAAATATCATATTCGCTCTCTTTACGCCGTGTGAACCAATCATTCCGTAGTAACGCGGATGGTCGGTAGGCAGTGTGCCTATACCCATCATTGTGGAAACAACAGGAATATCTGTCTCCTTGATGAACTTTCTGAACTCGTTAATAGCCTCCGATATAACAATACCGCCGCCGGCGAGTATAACAGGCTTTTTGGAAGCCTTGATTGCCTCACTGACCTTCTTAACCTGCGATTCATTTGCCTTACCCGTAACCTTGTAGCCGCGGATATTAACCGGCTCGTCCTCGTCGGGATAATCAAATTCCTGCTTTAAAATATCCATCGGGAAGTCGATAAGCACGGGACCGGGTCTGCCTGTTTCGGCAATGTGGAATGCCTCGTTTACGACCTTTCCGATTTCCAGTCCGTCCTTGATTAAGTAGCTGTGCTTTGTAAACGGCAGTGTCGCGCCGGTAATATCTACCTCCTGAAACGCGTCCTTACCGATTAAAGCCGTTCCTACCTGACCCGTGAGGGCAACCATAGGAACAGAGTCCATATACGCGGTGGCGATACCTGTTATAAGGTTCGTCGCGCCCGGACCCGAGGTGGCGGTGCATACGCCCGCGCGTTTTGTAACTCTCGCATAGCCTGACGCCATATGCGCCGCGCCCTGCTCGTTACGCGTAAGAATATGTCTTATTGAAGAAAACGACATCTTGTCGATTATCGGAGCGTTTGCCGCGCCGGGATAACCGAACACAACCTTAACGCCGTTTTTCTCTAAGGCTTTTATAACCATTTCAGCACCGGTCAATCTCAAAAAAATTCCTCCTTTACAAAATATTATAGTGTTTGGGATACCTTTGTTTTCCTTGTATCCTCAATCCATCCAATTTGGTTTGTCTTGTGGAAAATCAAATTTTTTCGATGGTGCCGGTTTTCACGGGTGTGCCGTGAGTTACAAGCTGTCTATTTTAGCTTGTACCTTTCTATTTTATCAGTCTGAGCCGTGATTGTCAACCACTTTTGTGTGAAATGGAAAAAATATTGCCGTAAAGGTGTTTTTGTCAATTTATACGATAATATGTTGTTAAATTTTACATATAAAATAATTGAAAATCGTTAGAATTAGTGATATAATTACAACATCTATTGAAATTTAATTAAGGAGGAATGCGAAAGCGCAGCTTTGCGCTTCCTTATTCTTCCTTGAACGAAGAGAAAGGAAGTTTTATTATGGGTTATAAGGAAACATACAACCGCTGGCTTGAAAATCCTGTGGTTGATGAGGACACAAAGGCGGAGCTTCGCGCTATTGCGGACAATGAAAAGGAAATAGAGGAGCGTTTTTACCGTGACCTCGAATT
>JAFQYK010000329.1 GCA_017406485.1 Clostridia bacterium | reverse complement strand
TTGTTTGATGATGTGGTTATGGACGAGATAATGGCGGCTCTGGAGCCGGAATACATAGAGGGCTTTACTGTACTCGGCGGCGAGCCGTTTGAACCGGAAAACAGAGCTACGGTACTGGAGGTTATCAAAAAGGTACGCGAAAAGCACCCTGATTTAAGTATATGGTGTTACAGCGGATTTTTGTTTGAGGTGCTAAGGGATACTGAAGTATCAAGGGATATTTTGAAGTTGATTGATGTGCTTGTGGATGGCAGATTTGTGGAGGAAAAGAAGAATTTGCGCCTCAAATTCCGCGGCAGTGAAAACCAGCGGCTTATAGATGTGCCGCGCTCGCTTGAAGAAGGCGAAGTTGTATTGGCTGATATTTAAAGGCAATGAAAAAGCGTTCCGTACGGAACGCTTTTTTGGTGTTCGGATTTAGTTAATTATAATCGGTCCGGTACTTTTTGGAGCAGTTGTCTGCGTCGGGGCTGTTGCCGAAGCTGAGGCTGACGGGCTGCTTGAAGGACTGCCGGACGGTGATGCGCTTGACGACGGCGAAGCTGTGCTTTTGCTTGATGTAGCGCTGCCGGAGCCTGAACCGGTAGATGAGCTGCTTGTCGCAGATGGCGATGCTGCGGCGGGCGAGTATACTATGTCGTCAAGTCTGTGGAACGTATAACCCTCGCTCATAAAGTACTCAATAATTGAAGCGAGCGCGTCTGCCGTAGCCTGCTTGGCTGCTGCGTCGTGCATAAGAACAACAACATTGTTCTGACCTTCAGCGGAATTGATGCAGTATTCCAAAAGCTCCTGGGCGTTCTTGGTCTTGCCCTCGGCGTCGCCGTTTAAAGCGTTCCAGTCGCACTGGTAGAAGCCGTACTCTGCCATCGCTTTCTTACACTCCTGCTTTACGGGCGAGTAGCTGTCAGCGCTTGACTTAAAGCTGCCGCCGGGGAAACGGACAAGTTTGAACGGCTCAGCTTCGCCGGTCACCTCTTTAATCTGTTCGTAACAGGAGTTAACTTCATTCATAAATGTGTCGGTTGAAACATATAATTTTGCATAGTTATGTCCATCGGAGTGGTTTGCTATAAGATGGCCTTCGTCATAAACGCGGCGCGCCATATCCGGGTTTGTCTTTATAAGCGAACCAATTTCGAAGAAGGTAGCCTTAACGTTATAGCGTCTTAAAGTATCCAAAATCTGAGGCGTAATATTCTCCGTGGGACCGTCGTCAAAGGTCAGATAGCAATACTTCTTTGCGCTTGAGTTCTCGATAATATTCATCAGGTTGTTTTCCTCTGTTGCTGCAGGGATGTCAAGCTTCTTCGGTTCGGCTGTAACCGTGGGTACAATGCTCGGTTCCGTGGTCAGTGTAACAGCCTCGTTTGCGGTATTTTCCGTGTTGTTATTTTTATTGTTGCACTTTGTTATAAAAATAAGCGCAAAAATAACAACAAAAATGAATACAATAAGTATAATGGCTGCGCGTATACGTTTTTTTCTGAGACGTTCGCGGCGTCTGCGCTCGCGGCGTCTGTGTTCAAAATCAGTTTGAGTTGCCATAATAATCCCCCTAAATAAACTTATGTATTTAGTATACACCAAATTTTTTTAAAATTCAACATCATTTGACAAAAATTTATACCAAAATAAGAAAGGAAGTTATAAAAATGAAAAAAATGATAATTACAATGCTATGCGCGTCCTTTATTCTATGCGGCTGCGGCGTGGAAAAGAACGTAAAAAAAGAAGCGGTGAAAGAAACAGCCGCTCAAGTTGCTACAGATTACAGCGCGCTTGACTCTGCGGGTATGGGCTGGGGCTTTGTAAAGAAAAAGGGACACGTGCCCGATATTTCAAACAGGGAAAAGGAAATGCTTGCGAAATATGACGGCTATTATATTGATGAAAATGCGGAAAAGGTGATGTATCTGACCTTTGACGAGGGGTATGAAAATGGCTACACTTCCAAAATTCTCGACGTGCTTGAAAGCACGCAAACGCCTGCGGCATTTTTTGTAACAGGCCCGTATCTTGAAAACCAGGCGGAACTGGTGGAGCGGATGATAAAGAACGGACACGTTGTCGGCAATCACACTGTAAACCATCCGAATTTGCCGAAACAGAGTGTTGAAACAGTACAGAAGGAGCTTTCCGGCTTAAACGCGATGTGCGAGGAAAAATACGGTTACACAATGCACTATATGCGCCCGCCGGAGGGGGAGTGGAGCGAACGTGTTTTGGCGGTGGCCCGCGATATGGGATATAAGACAATTTTATGGAGTTTTGCATATAAGGATTGGGACATAAACGCTCAAAAGGGCAAGGACTATGCGTTTAAGCAGGTAACGCCGTATTTCCACGATGGCGCGATACTCCTTCTCCACGCCGTTTCCTCAGATAATGCCGACGCCCTGGAGAGCATAATAAACTGCGCCAAGGAGCAGGGGTATACGTTTAAAAGTCTTGATGAATTAGGTAACAGTCAATAATTTGCGAAACAAACGAAAAAAATCTTAAAAAGGGCTTTACTTCTTGTTGGCTTTGGGTGTATAATTAAAATAGTATGTTATGCGCTGTTCCATGCCCGTGTGGAACGGCGGGAATAAAATAGATTTACGGGCTGAAAGGCTATGGAGAAGTATATGTTTACAGAAGCAAGCTTTGATTTTGGTAAAAAACCGGCGGTTGACGGTTACACAAAGGTTACGGAAAACACGCTCTACACGCCCGAAAGGGGCTACGGACTTATTAAGGAAGCCGTAGCGGAGGAAAGGCAAGAGGGTGAAAAGGAGTTAAACCGTGATTTACCTTTTGTTGACGAGAACACTTTTCGCGTGGATATGGAAAACGGCGAGTATATCGTTCGCGTGTCAACAGGCGACTATGACGACGAGGGCGACACCGTTGTGCGCTATGAGATAAACGGAACACAGGGCGGCGCGTGGGTAAAGTGTAACTGCGTTATGGAGAAGATTTACACCGTTAACGTAACTGACGGCAAAATGGAGTTTACTTTCTTTTCAAGCCGCCACACCGTACTCAACAGTATAGATATTACAATTAAGAGAAGCATTGAGATAACGGGCTTCAAGGCGGACGTTACGGCAAAGCGTGACGCGGCGGCTGTTAAACTCAGCTGGGATATGGCTGACGGTGTAATAGGCTACAGAGTACAGCGTATAAATCCGGCGAGAAACAATGAGGTTGAGCTGAGCGCGGATGTTATCACAGAGGAATATGTTGACGAAACCGTCGAGCTTTGCCAGCATTTTATTTATACCGTTTGTCCGCTTTACGCGCAGAAGTTCTGCGGTGAAACGTCAAAGATAACGGTTGACGTGGTTGACGGCGGCGTTGTCACGGAAAAAATCAATAATCTTGACGCCAAGGAAACACCGAAAAGCGTTGCGCTTGTGTGGGATAAGGTTGAGAGCGCGGTTTGGTACAACATTTACCGCAAGGCGCCGTACGGTATATATAAGTACATAGCAAAGACAACCGACACAGATTACATAGATGATAAGGTTGTAACAAACGTTCCGTATGTTTACGGTGTTGAAGCGGTTACTACAAGCGGCAAGACCGAGCGTGCGGACGTTACGATAGACATGGAGGCTGAGCCTAAGAAGCGCAAGATGGAAACCCTTGACCGCGGCGGCGTAGCAGTTCCCACCGAAAACGGTATCTTCCTCAGCT
>JAFQYK010000328.1 GCA_017406485.1 Clostridia bacterium | reverse complement strand
CGGCTATCATTCCGATAAGTCCAATTGCTGCTGCTTCTTTTTGTGTCATAATAAATTACCTCCTTTTTTTTTGGTACAATAAGCATATCACCGATGTTTACTTTTGTCAACCGAGTTAACGGAATTGTCACAAAAACGACACCTGATATACATTTTATCGAAATAATATATCAATTATTCATCATTCTCTCGTGTTTTTTCAACATCTCGAAGCTTTCTTTCCATCGCGCGCATACGAACGCCCAACAGATTGTCAAGGTCGTTGTTTACGGAATTCAAATGCTTTTGCATCGCTTCTAAAACACCGCCGAATTTCTCAAACTCCGACTTAACCTCACCTAAAACACGCCACACCTCGCTTGCCCGTTTTTCAAGCGCAAGCGTTCGAAATCCCATTTGCAGGGAATTTAGTAGCGCCGCCATTGTGCTTGGGCCTGTAAGGCAGATTTTATACTCGCGCTGCAGCGTTTCAATAAGCCCGCGCTTTACCGCCTCAAGGTAAAGGCTTTCGGTTGGCAGGAACATTATCGCAAAATCAGTGGTGTATGGCGGTTCAACGTATTTTGTATGTATATCCTTTGCGAACTGCTTTATTCTCTGCACCAGTATTTTCACCGCCGCTTCAATCTCAGCCGCTTCGCCGTCCTCATAAGCCGAAAGGAGTGCGTTGTACGCGTCAAGAGGAAATTTCGAGTCAATTGGAAGGTAAACAAAGCCCTCCTCCTCGTGCGGCAGCTTTACCGCAAATTCAACCACATTGCGGCTAAGGGGTATTGTCGCAACGTTCGCGTCATACTGCTCAGGCGCGAGGATTTCCTCCAATATCGCGCCAAGCTGTATTTCACCTAAAATGCCGCGCGTTTTTACGTTTGTGAGCACGCGTCTTAAATCATTCACGCCGGAGGAAAGCGAGGATATGTCGCCCATACCCTTATAAATCTCGGCAAGGTGCGCGTCAATGCTTGCGCGCATCGCTTTAAGCTCCCCGTCCATACGCGTGAACCGCTCCGTCTGCATTGTGCCGATATTTCTTTGATTTTCAGATACTATCTCCGAAAACATTCGCGCTCCGTCATTTGTGCGAGAGCCGTTTTTTATAACCAGCACCAAAACGCACATTACGCAGATTATCAAAACCGTCAGCAGTATTATAATCGCAATTTCCATTTTATTCTCCGTTCAAATTGTATTCAGGTACATTTACCACGCGCACATAAAAAAATCAATGAAAACATATTGCAATTAAATATATTTATGGTATAATTAAGTTACCACATATTACTATAATGAATTTAATATTGTATTCTTCTGAGAGTATTCTGTTTTGGGATATTCTTCTTTGGATATATTACAACTTTTCGACTTATATTAGCTTAAAACGCAGGCTGTATAATTGATGTTCGGATTGTTGTGAATATTCAAATTATAGTAATGTGTGGTAGCATTTAGTCCGGCCGCGTTTTGTGCGTGGCGCGGATTGTCTGCTGCCACGCATTTTTTATCTTTTATGAAATTAAGTCTGAAAGTTATTTTATTTCATAAAAGCAACAAAGCCTCATTATTCTCGTGCCCGCAGGCGCGGTTTAAATAAAAGCTTTGTTCATTTGCGTGAGCTTTTTCGGAAGGAGGGGCGGCGTACCGCAAGCCGTAAATTGCGGTAGAAAATACACACATAAGAAGGAGATTTCCCATGAAAAGAATTATTTTAATACTTACTGTTGCCGCCGTTTCATTTACCGCGCTTACCGGCTGTGGTAAGACAAGAAACAACAGCACAGATTATTCCGGAACAAACGCCGATACACAAAACAAGGTTGAACAGAACAGCTCATCAACAGAGATTTCTGAGGGCGTGCCTATGACGCTTAAAAATTGTATCGTTACTTATCGCGGCTCCACACTCGCTACCGACTGGAGTAAAAAGGATGCGATAATACTCAGCTTTGACTTTCAGAATACAAGCAATGATAAGGCAATGTTTTCAACTTCTGTAGGCGTAAGCCTGTATCAGGATGGTATTGAGCTTGAGCCGGCAATGGTGAGCAACAGCAGCGTTTATGATTCCGGCTCGGCGCATACTAATATTTTAAGCGGAACGGTTCTGCCCGTACAAAGGGCATATGTGCTTGTAAACACCACCTCACCCATACAATTTGAGATTGGTGAATGGATATCCTTTGGTGGTTCTCAGAAATATACAGGCGTTATCAATTTTTAAGACTTAGCACGTATAACACAAAACGACACGCGCTACGGCGTGTCGTTTTTATATTATTTTACAACTATATTAACCAATTTACCCGGAACGGCGATTACCTTGACAACATTCTGTCCCTCAATGAGCGATTTAATCTTGTCGGTATTCATAGCCGCCTCCTGTGTTCCCTCGCGGTCAAGACCTGCGGGAATCATCAGCTTGTCGCGGATTTTTCCGTTTATCTGTACAACGATTTCTATTTCATCGTCAACCGTCTTAGCATCGTCAAAGGTCGGCCACGGCTGAAGCGAGAGTAAGCCCTTGCCGCCGTAGATTTCCCACAATTCCTCGGTCATATGAGGCGCAACGGGATTAAGCAAAGTTATAAGCGTCATAAACTCGCCCTTGGTTACGCTGCCTTTTTTGTAGAAGTCGTTTACCAAACTCATCATTGCGGCAATTGCGGTGTTGAACTTCATACGCTCAAAATCCTCGCCTACCTTCTTAATTGTCTTATTCATCGCCTTTTCCAAATCAGCGCTGTAGCCTTCCTCATTATTCACGATTGACTGCAGGTTCCACACTCTTTCAAGGAACTTATAGCAGCCCTTTAAGCCCTGCTGTGACCACGGCGTTGACTGGTCAAACGCGCCTATAAACATATCATATGTTCGAAACGCGTCCGCGCCGAACTCGTCTACAACCTCGTCGGGATTTACTACATTTCCGCGCGACTTTGACATCTTCTCATTGTTCTCGCCCAAAAT
>JAFQYK010000327.1 GCA_017406485.1 Clostridia bacterium | reverse complement strand
GCTAAATGTATTTGTCCCCGACACCCCTTATATATAAGGGCAATTCATTGGACTGCCTGCTGGTAAGACCGGCATACTCGGCTGATCCCGTAAATTTAACGGCATTACGGTTTTGCCCTGTATTCTCTCATACAGCGTCGTCTTGGGGAGTGTCGCTATTCGCAGTAATCCATATACCTGTATTCAACCCAATACAAGCCGCCGCGTGTTGTTCGCTCGGATATAACCCGCCGCATAAGCGGTATGCTCTCGGCATAGGTAGAAGAAATTATATCGTCGTGGCGCACGCAGCTATGAACACATTGAATATTGACTATCCAATGAAAGGCATATTAAATTTTCAAAGTACAATTTGTATAGTCGTTTTGTTATAAAACTGTTGCGAGAGGGATTTTATTCTCTCAATAATCAGCAGGAAAAGAGGACGAAAGTAAAGGTCATTTTATAAATTTTTCAATATTTGTGCAATTTTACTCAAACCCTTTTCGATTGACTCTCTCACTGCAACCTTTGAAACGCCTTCAATACGCGCAATATCCGACATACTCATATTCTGAAAATAATAAGCGTACAATCGTTTCGCCTGTTTCTCCGGTAATTTATTCATAGCGGAATACAATTCCTCGTTGCTGAGCTTACGTTCGTACAATTCCTGCGGCGACATTTGCACAAACAAAATATCCCGTTCTATGCCGTCGCCTGCGTCAAGCGAGTAATAAGCCCTGTGATAGCGGGTGCGTTCTATAAATGCGTGTTCTATACGCTCCAGCACTGCAAGCTGCTCCGCGACATTGTCCGATACTTCTATGTAAAAATCCTCTTTGTAATATAGCGGGTATAACTTTCTTAAATTTACTCTTTTCATTATTGTTCAACCTTTCAAATTTTTTGTGAAATCCGAAAGGCCGAACGGAGGCGCGCGGCTTCTATATGGTGGCAATAAAAAAGCACAATCCGTTATGCAGAGGCTTGTCCTTATACGGATTATGCTTGAATAGCGTTTGTCTATTATCACTACAAGTTCATATTTTGCAGTATGGCTTATTTCATTGTGGGTATAGATTTTTTTGACGGCTTACCGCCGTATTTGTACCTCAATGAAACATCTTTACACATAAAAGCTCCCGACATCACTGACGGGAGCATAGCAAACAGCCCACCGTCAATAATGTTTTTTTTGAAGTGAGCTGAAATATTCAGTTTTCGTGTTTCATTATAGGGTACGGAAATAGCAAGGAAATCCCAAAAGTGTGTTTTTTGTGATACAAATGTTGCTGACTGCGTATATTTGATTAAATGTTGCGAAAATGTAGCGGAAATATACGAAACTATCTCCATAAATTCATATTGACTACCACCATTACATCATTTAATAATTTGTCGTTTCAAGGTAAAATTATATTGAGGTGAGTTAGTAGTGGTAATGAAAAATGAAGATTTAGGGGCAATTATTAAGACAGCAAGAACGGCGGCACACATAACCCGTGAGGAGCTTGCCGCAAAAACAGGGTATTCCGCCCGATACATAGCTTCAATCGAAAACGAGAATAAAATGCCGAGCTATGAAAAACTCGCAAAGCTGATTTCCGTATTGGATATTGACGCAAACGATATATTTGCGCCAAAGAAAGCAAAATCAAGAGATAGGGAGCTTATTATACGGCTTATCGACCAATGCGATGAAAGAGGTCTGAAAATCGTAAAATCAGTATTAAAATCAATCGTTGACACAAAATAAAGGTGCGTGATGAAGTTCATCACGCACTGAAATCAAATAACACCTAACGCTTTTAGCAGCTTTACACAATCTTTTGCGCCTTGTATATACAGGAAAGAACAATCCTTTTCAGCAACAAGAGCGCACTTTGTAATATAGGCATTGACAGTATCGGCATACTCGGGCGGCAATTCGGCTAATATTTTGTCAACCTCTTTACTCAACGGAACAAGCTCCGCATTATAATCGCTGCCCTCTGCCGCAAGTTCGTCACGGTATTTTTGCAAGCTGTGTTCTGTCAGTTCATCAACTATCGATTTGATAATTTCTTCTTCGCTCATAGATAATCCTCCTATGTTTTTTCTTTAGTATAACCCGTATTTATTGCAAAAGTATCGCCGTTTTATGGCTTTTGTGTGGCAAATTCAAAAGAGCCGGCTTCGTTATGAAACCAGCTCCTTGTTGAATTTATATCCTACATTCCATACCGTTTGTATATAATACGGCTTGTCGGGCTTGTCCTCAATCTTTTTACGCAAACGCTGTATATGTGAGTTTATACTCCTGTCATCTTGTATATATTCACCGTTCCAAAGGCTGTTGTAAATCATATCCCGTGTAAATGTCTGACCTCTGTGCGAGGCAAGCAGATATAACAAGTCAAATTCTGTTTTAGTAAGCTGCAATGGATTATCATTTTTAT
>JAFQYK010000326.1 GCA_017406485.1 Clostridia bacterium | reverse complement strand
CCTTTGTGGGTAATGTTGTATTTGCCGGCGCGCTTGCCGTGGTTATATTTTTAATGCTCCACGAATGCTACAGCGCAACGGATGCGTCAAAAGGAATACGTATTGCCGGATTTATGAGTGCGTCACTGATATTGCTTGCGGGAACACCGTTTGTTATAGGCTATAATTTCCACATAACTGCGGAGCTGTGTTCACTGGCCGCGCTTCTTGTTATATTTATAAATATGACGTTTGTGGTCGCACTGCACGGCAGACGGCATTTTAAAGAGGTACTTTCAAATGCATTCCTCACAATGTACATCACCATCTCTACATCGTGCATAATAATAACCCGCGCCTATTTCGGCACCGGCTATATGATGCTGATATTCCTGTGCGCCTGGTCGAACGATACATTTGCCTACTTTACGGGTAAGTTTATCGGCAGGCACAAGCTGATACCGCACGTAAGCCCAAACAAAACGGTAGAGGGCTCAATAGGCGGTATTGTGGGTGCGGTTATCATTTGCTCGGTATATCTTTATGTGCTGAATATAACCATAGGGATACAATCGCCGTGGCTTTTAATAGGTGTGCTTGTTGGCATAACCGGCGGCTTGTTCGGACAGATTGGCGACCTTGTCGCGTCTTCGATAAAGCGCGATACGGGTGTCAAGGATTTCGGAAGTATTTTCCCGGGACACGGCGGCGTAATGGACAGATTTGACAGTGTGATGTTTATAGCGCCGGTTATATTCGGAATATTAACGGTGGTATTAACACTTTTGGAGATATAAATTATGAATTTTGAGCATAAAATATCAGTGTTGGGTTCAACCGGTTCGATAGGTACCCAGACACTTGAAATTGCAAGAGAATATAAGGGCATAAGCATTGAAGCTATGTCAGCGCATTCAAACATTGAGCTTCTGGAGCGGCAGGCGCGCGAATTTAAGCCAAGACTTGTATGTGTTACGGATGAAAGAAAGGCAATGGACTTAAAAACCAAACTTGCCGATACGGACATAAAAGTGATTGGCGGTAACGATGGCCTTTGTGAGGCTGCTACATGTGGCAGCGCAAAAACGGTTGTTACGGCTGTTGTCGGCATAGCGGGACTTGTACCGACAATCGAAGCCATTAAGGCAAAGAAAAATATTGCGCTTGCAAATAAGGAAACACTTGTTACCGGCGGTCATATCGTAACGCGGTTGGCAGAGGAAAACAATATAAAAATACTTCCCGTTGACAGCGAGCACAGCGCAATTTTTCAATCGCTTCAAGGCTGCCGCGACAATAGAGAGATAAAACGGATACTATTAACGGCCTCGGGCGGCCCGTTTTTTGGTAAAAAACGTGATGAACTTACCGATATAAAGCCGGAGGATGCTCTAAAACATCCGAATTGGAATATGGGCGCTAAAGTAACAATAGATTCTTCAACGCTTGTCAATAAAGGCTTAGAGGTAATGGAGGCACGTTGGCTTTTCGGAACCGAGAATATAAAGGTACTCGTACACCGTCAGAGTGTTCTGCACAGCGCGGTTGAGTTTTGCGATAACGGCGTTATAGCGCAGCTTGGCGCGCCTGATATGCGTTTGCCTATTCAATACGCGCTAACATATCCGAACCGTCTGCCTATGAAGGGTAACGAGCTTGATTTGTTTGAGTATGGCTCGCTGACCTTTGAGGAGCCGGATACCGACACGTTTTACGCGTTAAGCCTTGCTTATGAGGCTCTAAAGGACGGCGGCATAAAGCCGACAATATTTAACAGCGCAGATGAGGTTGCGGTTGAACTGTTTATGAACGGCAAGCTGTCATACCTTGGCATAAGCGAGGCGATAAAAAAAGCGATGGACAGCATACCGAATGTTGAAAATCCCGCTATAGAAGATATATTTGCCGCCGACAAAGCGGCAAGGGAAGCAGTAAGGAGTTTGTGATTTGATAACAGCAATAGTTTCAGTAGTGATGTTTCTGGTTATGATATCACTGCACGAATTTGGACATTTTATAGTTGCAAAGGCGCTTAAGTTTCGGGTAGACGAGTTCTCCGTCGGAATGGGACCGTTGATTTTGAAGAAGCAGAAGGGTGAAACGCAATATTCACTTCGCGCGCTTCCGTTAGGCGGCTACTGCAAATTTGACGAAGACAACCCTGAGGACGACGATCCCAGAGCATTTGTAAATCAAAAGGCGTGGAAAAGGCTGATTGTGCTTTTAGCAGGTGGTGTATTTAACATCATTTTGGGATTTGTTTTGTTTATAGTTGTCGTATTTGCCATTTCACCGGTCAGGACAAATGTGGTCGAGTCGGTCGTGCCGAACAGCTATATTGAGCAAAGCGGTATGCAGGCAGGTGATACGATTGTCGCCATAAACGGTAAGGGCGTAAGTTTTTATAACGATATATCACTATATACTCAAAATTTCACAAAGGATGAAAACGCGCAGCTTACCGTAAAGCGTAATGGTGAAAATATAGATTTTAATTTTAAACCTACGGAACAAATAATCGAAACAACCTACACAGAGAACGGCGCCGATATAAAAACAACTGTAAACGGCGCCGTGGAGGAAACGCGTCACGCGGACTACTCGGATAGTTTCGTGAAAGATGATTCGATAATAGGCAAAACGGAAACTGTGACGCGATATATAATCGGTTTTACACCGGCGCAAAAGAATATAAACATATTCAATGTATGGGGCGAAGCGTGGAATGAAACAAAGTTTGTGGTTAAGCTTGTCTATCAGTCGCTGTGGCAGATAATAACCGGAAAAATCGGCATACGTGAAATGTCGGGTCCCGTGGGTATAGTAAATGAGGTTAATACCGCGGTGAATTCGGGCAGTATGAGCTGGCTTTATGTAATAAACCTTGTGGCTCTGCTCACTATAAATCTTGGAGTGTTCAATCTCCTGCCGATACCTGCGCTTGATGGCGGCAGGATACTGTTTGTGCTGTGGGAGATGATTACAGGAAAACGTATACCGCCCGACAAGGAGGGTATTGTTCACGCTATCGGAATGGCGCTTTTATTGCTGCTTGTTCTTGTTATTTCTTTCAGTGATATTATGAAGCTGTTTGGAGGTTGATTATGAAAAAACAAAAGAGAATTGTTAACATCGGCGGCGTAAAAATCGGCGGCGACAATCCCATTGCAATTCAGTCAATGTGCAACACTGATACGCGCGATGTATCATCGACAGTTAACCAAATACACGAGCTTGAAAATGCCGGCTGCGAGATTATACGAGTGGCAGTTCCCGATATGGAGGCGGCTAAAGCAGTTGCGGATATAAAAAAGCAGATACACATACCGCTTGTTGTAGATATACATTTTGATTACCGGTTGGCGATAGAATGTATGAAAAACGGTGCGGATAAGGTGAGGATAAATCCCGGTAATATAGGTGACAGTGAGCGGGTAAAGCAGGTTGTCGAGATGGCAAAGGAGCGGCAAATACCTATCCGAATAGGCGTAAACGGTGGTTCGCTTGATAAGAGTTTACTGCAAAAATACGGCGGCGTTACCGCTGACGCGCTTGTTGAAAGCGCAATGTCTCACGTGGCGATATTGGATGAGCTGAATTTTAACGATATAGTTGTTTCAATTAAAATCTCCAACGTTCCTAAAATGCTTGACGCGTACCGTAAATTCAATAAGATTTCAGATATTCCGCTTCATATAGGAGTTACGGAGGCAGGTACTATAAAGAGCGGTATCTTAAAGTCATCTGTCGGCATAGGCGCGCTTTTGGCGGAGGGAATAGGCGACACAATGCGCGTATCACTCACGGCAAATCCTGTTGAGGAAATATACGCTGCGTACGATATTCAGAAGGTTTTAGGTCTCAGACAGACAACTGTTGAGATAATTTCCTGCCCAACCTGCGGCAGAACGCAGATTGACCTTATACCTATCGCGAACGAAGTAGAGAAAAGAACGCGTAGCCTTAATAAGCCCCTTAAAATCGCGGTTATGGGCTGCGCCGTAAATGGTCCGGGAGAGGCGAGAGAGGCTGACATTGGCATAGCCGGAGGAAAAGGCGAGGGACTTATATTCAAAAAGGGTGAAATTGTCCGCAAGGTTAAAGAAGACGAGATTGTAGAAGAGCTTATGAAAGAGATAGAGGAGATGGATATATGAAGAAGTATCTTGTGATAAACGGCGTAAACCTTAATATGCTTGGCATACGCGAGCCCGGAATTTACGGAAACAGCACGATTGCCGATTTGGAAAAGAATATATCGAAGAAGGCAAACGAGCTTGGTGTTTCGGTAGATTTTTTTCAAAGTAATTTCGAAGGCGAAATAGTTGAAAAAATACAGTCTGCGCTTGGCGTATATGATGGAATAATAATAAATCCGGGAGCGTTTACACACTATTCATACGCAATCCGTGACGCTTTGGGCAGCGTAAAAATAGATACAATCGAAGTACATATTTCAAACATTCACAAGCGTGAGGAGTTTCGCCATACAAGCGTGACTGTACCTGAATGCATAGGTCAGATTTGCGGACTCGGCTTTAAAGGGTACGAGCTTGCGCTTGAATATTTAGCGGAGAAGGACAAGGATGAATAACAGAGTAGAAAAGCTAATGAGCAGTCTCTCCGATAACGAGGCTATATTTATTTCGGGATTTCCGAATATATTTTATTATAGCGGCTTTACTTCGGAGGATGCTTATCTGCTTATATCAAAAAACGCGCGCTACATTATAACTGACTCACGCTACATTATCCAGGCAAAGGAGCAGGCTGACAATTTTGAGTTGTTAAATATAGCCGAAGGCTTTGAGAAAATATTTTCCAAGGTGTCTGCCGATTATATCGGTTATGAGGAAAACCGTATGACTGTAAGGGAGTTTCAAAAACTGAGGATGAAGCTCGCCGGAAATCAGACTTTTGTGGGTAAGCAGTCGTTTATAGACAAGCAGAGGCGCGTGAAGAGCATTGATGAAATAAATAAAATCGCCGAAGCTGAAAGAATTGGCGACAATGCGTTTGAGTATGTGTTGAATATGATTAAACCGGGTATAAGCGAACGTGAGATTGCATTGGAGCTTGAATTTTATATGAAGCGTAACGGTGCAAGCGCACTTTCGTTTGACACAATAGTAGCTTCGGGCAAAAGAAGCGCAATGCCGCACGGTTTGGCGAGTGAAAAGAAAATTGAAAAAGGCGACTTTGTAACGCTGGATTTCGGATGTGTATTTGAAGGCTACTGCTCGGATATGACGCGTACCGTCGTGGTAGGCAAAGCAAGCGAAAAACAGCGCGAAATATACAATATCGTTCTTAACGCGCAGCAGGCTGCAATAAATGCCATAGAAGCGGGTGTGCTCTGTTGTGACATTGACAGAACTGCGCGCGAGGTGATTGCAGAAGCCGGCTATGGCGACCGCTTTGGTCACGGACTCGGCCACAGCGTAGGAATTGAAATACACGAAAACCCTTCGTTTTCGCCGAGATGCGGAGATGAACTAAAGAACGGTCACGTTATAACTGTTGAACCGGGAATATATGTAGAAGACTTCGGCGGTGTCAGAATTGAGGATTTAATCGCCGTAAAGGACGGCAAGCCTTTCAATCTGACACATTCACCGAAGGAACTTATCGAGCTTTAAAAGACTGCTAAGGCAGTCTTTTCTTTAGATGCACTTTTCCTGCATTTGAAGCATACTTTCAGCCAATGTGCCGTAACCGTTTAACGGGTTATCAACAAGCACGTGCGTTATAGCGCCAACCAGCTTATCATCCTGAATAATGGGAGAGCCGCTCATACCCTGGACGATACCACCGGCCAAATCAATCAAGCGGCTGTCGTTTACCTCAAGCTCAATGCCTTTGTCCGCTTCATCGGTTATTTTTTTGATACGGATTGAATACCGCTCCGGACTGCCGCCAAGGATATCCGATACGATATACGCGTCACCCTTATGAACCTCTGCGGATTTGGCTACTTCAAGCGATTTGCCGGTTAAACAGGCGTTATTTTCCACTCTTCCGAATATACCCTCGTAGGTATTGGCGCCTATATTACCTATGATTGTATCGCCGAAAACAGCGTTTATTTCACCGGGTATGCCACGCGAGCTTTTTGTTACAGAAACAATATTACAATCAAGTATATTTCCGCTTTTTACGGATAAAATATTACCGGTATCGACATCATTTACAGCGTGCCCAAGCGCTGCATATTCGTTGCTTTCCGGATCATAATACGTGACCGTGCCAACACCCGCGCAACTGTCGCGTAACCACAAGCCGAGCCTGTAAATACCGTCATCGCATTGTGCGGGAACGGCATTGACTGTCATATGACGGTCATCCCGCGTAATTTCAAGCGATATATTTTCGGGATTGGTATTTATTTCATCCGAAAGCTCGTCGGAATTGCTTAATTCCTTGCCGTTAACCGCTGTAATGCGGTCGCCGTTCTTTATGCCGCATTCATTAGCTATATTTCTGCTTCCAATCTCTGATGAACCTATTACAAGTAATCCATCGGTGTATAGCTGAATACCAACGGCGCGTCCCACCGGCACAAGCTGCTTTTGGGCATTTGCCGCAGCCGTGAAAAAAAGCGAAAAAATAACAGCCGTGACAATGCTTATGCTTTTTTTGACCAATCGTTTCACCACCTTTCACCTCTTTTAAATTTGCCGTTTTTCCGAAAGCATATACAAATGAATAAATTGAATTTTTGGCTTTTATTTTTTAGATATAACGCAGCCACTGCAAAATAACGCAGAGAATACTGTACTTATGCGGTTTAAGAAATCTTTCAAATGCTAATAAATGTATCAAAACTATCAAAAATAGCGGTTTTTCATTAAAGATTATCAAAAAATTGGCACAAAATTTGCCACAAAAATTGGCACAAAATACAAGGCAGACCATTACATATATATTAAAAATTTAATAGCTATTGTAGAATTATATGAATACCTTAAATTTAAGATATTGATACGATTGTGCAATGCAAAATCATTAAATCTTATTGAATCTCAGGCTAAAATATGATATAATATATATGTAAACGATATGAAGTTTCATTACCTGTCAAGGTAATTCATTGAAGAGATTTGATATTAGGATATTTATACCCTTTTGGGAGTATGAATATCCTTTTTTTTATCAAATCAAAAAAATAAAGGAGATGAGTATTATGGTCGTAGAATTGTCAACGGATTTAATCTTTCTTGCAGTAATTGTGTTATATGCGTTCAGAGGTATGAAACGAGGGTGTATTTTAAGTTTTGGAAGCCTTATAAGTGTAATTCTTAGTTGGCTTATAGCACGTTTCTTTGCGTTACCGATAGCAACATATATTTTTGCTAATTTCGGCTTAGATGCAAAAATAAGCGGAATAATGGACGTTTTCAGATTTGGGATGAATGATGCTATTGCATCTATGGATACGTTGAATGGTTTTGGTAATTTAGGGTTATTTGGGCTATCAAAGCACCTTACAACTATGGCAGCCGGTGTTGTAAATCAATCAGCCTTGAATATTACCTCTATGTTTGTGTCAATGATTCTATTTTCCGTTAATATGTTCGTCTTCAGACTTATATTAAGGAAAGTAGAAGATTCGGTAAAAGAAATACCTATGGGTAGTACCATGAATGGATTAATAGGATTGATTTTC
The DNA here is from genome assembly GCA_017406485.1 of Clostridia bacterium. Lineage (GTDB taxonomy): Bacteria > Bacillota > Clostridia > UBA1381 > UBA1381 > Hominilimicola. Next base: position 1,823 of record JAFQYK010000326.1, on the reverse strand, counting down.
GGTGCAATTAAAGGCATATTCATAGCGATGTTGATATATTTTGCAATTTATTTGATAAACCTATTATTCCACACAAATATACCACTTGACCAGACATATATAGGACATTTATTCAATCTTATAAGTAAAATTCATCTGTAAAAGAAAGAGAGGATAAATATGATGTTATTTATAGAAGATAGAGTATACAGGAGTTATTTAACGGCATACAACAGAGCATTAAGACAATTGAATAATAACAATCTATATAATTTGTTCAAGGCATACCTTGACATAGTTCAAAAATTATACAGAATAGTACGAGTAAGTGATATAAACGGTTCAATAGAGCGTATAGGTAACGAAACAAGCGATAAAGTTGGACACACGTTCAATGTTCAGTTTATAAAAGTAACCCGATTACTGACTGATACTGTTTCTGAATTGTCAGTTGTTGATAGCAAGGATTGGGTATATCTTGTATTAGGCATTCAGAATATAATGAACGATACGGTTGCAAATATAGCTGAGTGTTATAATAACCTAATCTTAGAATTGTGCGGAGATAATCATAATATACAAAAGATTGTTCCACTCTGTATTACAATTAAAGATAACTACAACACAACATACATTCCTGATAGTTTGACTCGTATAATAAAGAATATGGCCGAGTGGGGATGATTTTTATGATAAGGGTAATTATTGATATAGTCATAAGTATAACGTTGTTAATAGTGATATTTCAAGGTTATCGCTCTGTTATGCTCGATTACATAGAAGATAATGAGATTTATAGATAGAAGTAAGGAGGAGTTAGTATGGAAGAGAAGGTTTTCTATAAAATGCTTGAAATTCCAAAGCATTGTACTGATGAAGAACTTAAAAAAGCCTATTATCGTGCTGCAAAGAAATATCATCCTGATTTTTGTAGCAATGAACAAGCTACTAAGATGTTTTCGGATATATCTATAACATACAAAAGAATACTTGAACAGCGCAAAAAGAAGTTTTCACTAAGAAAAATCTTTAACGCTGAACCGGTTGATGATAATAGTGAAATATATACTAATCCTCCTGAACCAGGCACAGATATACATACCAATATAAATATGAGCCTGAAGGACTCCATCCTTGGAAGCAGACAAAGAGTATTGATATATAGAACTTCGAGATGCGGCTGCACAAATAAGAATGGTGAGCCTGATATTAACTGTCCTGTATGTTATGGATTAGGCACATATAAGAAGAATGTGAATATAGATATAAATACCCCTGCTAATATAAGAGATGGTCAGACTTTAAAGCTTACCGGTAAAGGCAATGCAGGAGACTATGGAGCAGTAAATGGTGACTTAATAATACACGTCACCGTTATTCCTGATAAGACGTTTTTTGTTAAAAATAATGATATATATATCAAGAAAACGATTACATTCCCTGAAGCTGTGCTTGGCTTACGGACTAATGTACCTACAATATACGGCGATACAGAAATAACTATTCCTCCAGGTATAAAACCACGCACTAAAATACGTATTCCGGAAATGGGAATAGTAAATGGAAGCGAAAAAGGTGATGAATATGCTGTGATATATGTGGACATACCGAAAATTGACATAACAGGTGATGATAAGGTATATAAAGCATTGCAGTTTATACAAAAAAATGTCTATAATCGTGAATTGCCGATTCTTGACAAATGTGTAATATCGTGATATATTAAGTTTGTACGGTGTTAAAGCCGTATAATATACCAATCACATATAGATGTAAGAAAGCCATCCGTAGAGGTGGTTTTCTTATTTTAGAAATAAAGGGGACACTAAAATGAATGAAGAGTG
>JAFQYK010000325.1 GCA_017406485.1 Clostridia bacterium | reverse complement strand
GGTGAAGGATATAAAGGTTCATTACGAGGTTATCAAAACAGTACTTGATTTTGCAAGGAGTATTGATTTCTATGTTGCCGGACTTTCGTTCTCACCGATAAAGGGACCGGAGGGAAATATAGAATATCTTGCATATTTAAAAAAGAGTGAATGCGAGGATAATATAACAGACGAGGTTATAAAAACGGTAGTGGATAAATCGCATAACGTGCTTTAAAAAAGGGGGAAAGGTCAATGATTAAACAAAACACAATCATCACAGGAAAACGCGCTATCACACGCTCCTTTGCAAAAATCAATCTGACGCTTGACGTTCTGGGGCGCCGCGAAAACGGCTATCACGACATAAAAATGATTATGCAGACGCTTTCGCTTTTCGACCTTTTAATCATTGACAAGACGGACGGTAAAATCTCGGTTTCCACAAATCTGAAGTATTTGCCCACTACAAACAAAAACATAGCATACAAGGCCGCCGAGGTATTCTTTGAAAGAACAGGCATCCGAGGCGGCGCAAAAATTATGATACACAAAAACATACCTGTTGCGGCAGGACTTGCAGGCGGCAGCGGCAACTGTGCCGCAACGCTTGTGGCTGTCAATATGCTCTACGGCTGTCCAATGAGCGACACGGAGCTTATAGCCTTGGGCGCGGAATTAGGTGCAGATGTTCCGTACTGCTTTACAGGCGGCACGCAGCTTGCCGAGGGGATTGGCGAAAAGCTCACTTCCCTCCCCCCTATGCCCGACGCTTACGTGCTTCTCGTAAAGCCGCCGGTCAGCGTTTCAACAGGACTTATTTATGAGGAAATCGACAGCGCACCGCTCACGATGCGGCCCGACACGGAAGCCGTTATAGACGCAATACGCATCCGAGATATTAACGGCGTTGCCGGTAACCTCTGTAATGTTATGGAAAGTGTAACGGCAAAAATGCACCCGATGGTCGGCGGTATAAAGCAAAAGCTGCTTTTAAACGGCGCGCTTGGCGCGGTAATGAGCGGCTCAGGACCAACCGTTTTCGGGCTATTTGATGATTTTCAAAAAGCAAAGGCAAGCGCGGACAGCTTTTCGCTGCAGTTTCGCGACGTTTACCTTACGCGAATACAAAACTAAGAGGTATAGCGTGAAAGAACCAAGTTCTTTCGTCTTTATGCGGCTTTGCAATGCAAAGCCCGCAAGTCCTTGAATGAAGTGAAAGGATGTCTGATTATATTGGAAAAGGATAAGGACATTATCGTAATTATAACTGACGATAAGACTGAAAAAGTGAATATAGACGAGCCTGCTCCTGCGTCCGCAGCGAAGGAAGTTATCATCACCGATACCGCGGAAGATGAGAAACCCGAAAAAACAAGCAGCGAAAAGCCGTCTGTAAAGCCATTGATTTTAATAAAAGAGAAAATCGGTCGGCTTTTCAGCCGGATAAAAGAATACTTCAAGTCACTGCCACGCGATCTTGATAAGCGGTTTATGAAGGTTTCCTTTGCCGCAGCCCTTGTAATTGTGCTTGCCGCAACGCTAACGGCATATTTTATACCGAAAAGCGAGCACGCCGTTTCGGAGGGGCTTGAAAGACTTATGCAAAAGGACAGCGCGTACCTTGATGCAAAGAACGCCTACGACAGCGCCGCGGCGGAAAGAGATAGCCTGACCGCCGAGCTTGAACTCAAAAAACAGGCGCTTGACGAGTTTCACGGCGCTCAGGACAGCCTTAACAAAATCACTGAGAGCAACGCGGAGCTTGAAAAGACGCGCGACCAGCTAAAAAAGGATATTAACGCAAAGCAATCCGAGCTTGATTCGCTTTCGGCCGGACAAGAACAGAACAGCAAGAAAATTTCAACGCTCTCCTCCGGCTACTACACTGTCGGCACCGACATCGCCGAGGGTACGTACACCATCACCGGCACCGGCTCAATAGCAATCGCAAACTCCGGCAGGTCAACCGCAAATAAACTTTTAAAAGCGGACGGCGAAACCTTCACCTTAAAAACAGGAGACCGCGTGCAAATCGAAGGCAGCGCGAAGCTCATTCCGCAGTAAGCGGCGAAAGGAAGTACGAATATGACGCAAAAAAAGCTGTTTATTATATTGCTTGCAATTTTAACTGTCGCCGTGACCACGGTTTTATCGATAGCCGCATTTTCTGTCAGCACGTCAAACGCGGCAAGAGAAGATGTTGCGCGTGAAGCAAAACGGCTATCCGAAATGACAGATGTTGTAAATGCTGATATAAAAAATGTTAAGAATGAGCTTGGCACAATTGAAGCGGAGCTAAGCACAAGCGACACGGTAAACAATTACTATATGGAGTACAAGAAAACACACGACTCTCTGACGCAGGAAATAAGCGAACTTAAAGGAAGGCTGGAAGCTCTCGACAACGAGCTTGAGACACGACGTCAAGAGAACGGCAAAGGCGTAATTTCAGGCACAAAGACAGGCAAAAAGTATACGCTAAACGCAAATGAATCATACTCCTGCCCCGACAAAATACCGGCCGGCCGTTACACGGCAAAGGGCGGCGGTACACTCACTATTATAAACTCAGCAGGTCAGACGCGCGTTTCGCAAAACCTTAGCGTGGCATATGATAACTCCTATACGTTTAATCTCTCCGAAAAGGAAAAACTGCAGGTTACGGACAGTGTAACGCTTACGGAATTAAAGTGATACAAAAACGGGGACACTAAAACTTTAGTGTCCCCGTCTTTTATTTGTTTATTTCAGATCGACTCTGTTTCGATTGCCGCCCATTAAGAACGTTTCTATATTCTTAGCGATTTCTCCAACACATCTCACGCGCGACTCGTGCGCGCCCCAAGCCATATGCGGCGTGAAGATTACATTACCGCGGTCTAAAATCCGGTTATACGGGCTTTCCTTTTGCATAGGTTCAACACTGTACACATCAATGCCAAGTCCGCCTAATTTGCCGTCTATGACCGCTTCAACTACCGCCGCCTCATCAACAACAGCACCGCGCGAAACATTTATAAGTATTGCGCCGTCCTTCATTTTTGCCAAGCGCTTTTCGTTTATAATCCCCTTGGTTTCAGCCGTAAGAGGAACGTGGAGTGAGATTATGTCGCTTTTTTTCATAAGCTCGTCAAGGCTCACAAAATAGTCGTAATCACCCATAGGACGGTGCGGTGTTATAAGCACCCTGCAGCCAAGCCCGCGCGCGATACGAGCAACCTCGCCGCCTATGTTACCGTAGCCTAATATGCCCCACGTAAGACCCTTTATCTCGTGAAAATACGGCTTTAAACGGTTCTGCACGCCGCTGCCGGTGTAACGTCCGTCCTTAACGTACTTATCG
>JAFQYK010000038.1 GCA_017406485.1 Clostridia bacterium | reverse complement strand
GTTGCCCGTAATGGTGTCTGCCGCGTCCTTGTATATTGATTTTAACTGACTTTGCGCCTGTAAGATAATACACGCAGAAATCTCGCGGCTTCGTATCGTAGCAATCAGCTTGTCAAATTTCGGTATCTGTCCTATGTTCGCCATTTCATCAAGAATACAGCGAACGTGTACGGGAAGCCTGCCGTTATATTCGTTATCCGCCTTGTCGCAAAGCAGATTGAAAAGCTGAGAATACATTATAGCGACAATGAAATTAAAGGTATCGTCCGTATCGGATATGATTATGAACAATGCTTTTTTCTTATCGCCTAATGTGTCAAGCTGCAATTCGTCATATTCCATTATGTCCCTGAGTTCCTTTATATCAAAGGGCGCGAGCCGCGCACCGCAGGAAATAAGAATACTTTTAGCCGTCTTGCCGGCTGCCATTTTGTATTTTTTATATTGCCTTACCGCAAAATGTTCCGGCTGTTTTTCCTCAAGCTGTTTGAAAAGCAAATCAACGGGGCTTTCGTAGCTTTCGTCACTTTCGCTTGCTTCGGACGCATTGATTAAATCCAAGAGCAAACTAAAATTCTGTTCATAGTCAGGCGCTTCATACCAAATATAGCCTATCAGGGCGCAATATAAAAGCCGTTCAGCCTTTACCCAAAAATCCTCGTTGGATTTTTCGCCCTCGCCTTTGGTATTTGCTATAAGAGTGTTTACCAATTTCAATATATCCTTTTCGCTTCGGATATACTCAAACGGGTTATAGTGCATACTCCGCTTGAAATTTATGGTATTGAATGTTTTTATCTCATACCCGCCGCGTCTTAGCAAGTTGCCGCACTCTATTAAAACCGTACCTTTCGGGTCCGTTACAACATAGCTTGCGTGCATTTGCATAAGGTTAGGTTTTACAAAGAACCTTGTTTTACCGCTGCCGCTGCCGCCTACGACAAGAACATTTTTGTTTCTCGCGTATTTCGGTATCTTTGGGCGACTGTTCATAGTCAGCCGTTCCGTCTGCGTCAGTATGACATTGTTATAAAAGTTTTCTTCGTCTATGTACGGCTTAATATCCGCCGCCGTACCCCAACGCGCCGAACCGTACTCAATGCCTTTCCGGTATTTCTTTGCGTTCTTGCCTTTGACATAGATAATACCCTTGACAGCCAATGCCCCCAATATTCCGATTGATATATCAATTATGTTAAACGAAAATAGCGGGGCTTTTGCAATCCCCGCCATTCCCGATATAACAGTTATTATTTTGTTACCCTCCGCTATCCTATATATACGATAATTTGTCTGCAAGCCACACGAAAAAGAGAAACGGAAGATTGCTTATGACAACCTTTTTGTCAATCGTCATAAGCTCAAATCCTGATCCTTGTTTCTCTCCTTGTCCTTATTTATAGATTTTGCTTTCTCTTTGAGTTTTACAAGCAATTTACGGATTGACGGCTTTTTCTTGATTACCTTTTTTGTGTAATCCTCAAAAGCATTTGTAATAACATCAAGGTCTTTGCCCTTAAAGAACACAATATACTTAGGCGGATTTTGTGACTTGTCTTTTTTCAAAGCGTAATCAATGCCGTATTTTTTTGCTGACTTTTCAAAAGATTTTATATTTTCGTCCGTAATCTCAATATTTGAAAGTGTTGCGTCGGATTTAATAAGCTGTTTAAGCGTCTGCTTGCCGCGATAGCTTTTCATCTGCTTATTGTTTTTCCGATTTTGATATTCTGTCAGAAATTTGCGTAATACGGATTGCAACACCCGCGCGCTCATTTTTGAGGCGCTTATAGAGATTGCAACCGTTCTTTGATTTATTTCTTCCTGCATATATTAAACGCCCCTTTCATTGATATTACTTTACCCACATTTCACCGCTTACGGTGTTTACCAAATTGTGAGTATTCGCCGCTTCGATTATATCGTAGAACGCCCAATAGGTTTTGTCTTTGAGGTCTGTAAAGCTGTTTACCGCCGACAGATTTTTGTTGATGTAATCCTTATCGGCTGCGCGGTCTGTAACGCGGTTTACGATTGCCACGACTTCCGCACGCTTTATGTTGTTATCAGGTCTGAAAGTGCCGTCAGCATATCCCGCTATCCAATTCATAGACGCAGCACTGTTTATGTATTTATACGCCCAATGGGATTTTGCAACGTCTGTAAATCCGTTCTTGCCTGATGATGAAACGGTATTGAATAAATCATAGAACCGTGTCACCATAGAAACAAATTCAGCGCGGGTAATCTGTTCTTCGGGCTTGAAAGTGCCGTCACTGTAACCTGATATAACCTCATACTTTGCAAGGTACGCTATCGGTGAGGAATACCAAAGTTTACTGTTTACGTCGGTAAATTTAGATTTCTTATCGGGAATGACCTCGCCCTTGCGTTCCGCTATATTACGGGCGAATATTGCCGCTGCTTCTGCGCGTGTCATATTGCCCTCCGGCTTAAATTCGCCGTCCTCATATCCATACACATAAGCGTTATGGACGGTTGAGGGAATAACAAGTTTACCGTCAGCGTCAGTTTTGCCATTTGCTTCGGTATTCTTCTTATCCTTAACGGTTACATCAATATCCGGCTTGACGTTTCCCTTGCTGTCCTTAACGACTATCGTATAATAGCCGTCCGCGTCTATCAGCTTACCGCTGGGGAGTGTGAGCGTCAGCGAACCGTCCTTTTCTGTTTTGGAAACAGTAACGGGCTTACCATCCTTATCGGTAACGGT
>JAFQYK010000037.1 GCA_017406485.1 Clostridia bacterium | reverse complement strand
TTCGTGATATGGTCAGTGAGGAAGCTAACATAATCGTTGGTACTGCTATGGATGACAGCCTTAAGGATGAGATAATGGTAACGCTTATTGCAACAGGCCTTGACGGATCATTAAAGCGCGGCAAGAAAGATAGTTCAGGCGGTGATTTGAAGAGAATAACACCGAAGTTCGCGCAGAGCGGTGACAGAAAGCCTTCGTCCTACACGTCATCAATCGGTGACGATGACGCGATTTTCTCAAGAAAGCTCAAGCCGAGTATGGGCAGTATAGACGTTCCCGATTTCTTTAAGCCCGGCAAGTAATTTGGACATATCAAAAAGCTGACGCACTGCGTCAGCTTTTTTTATTGCTTCTTCTTAAATTACAATTCTTGCAATATTATAAAAGCACACTCCCGAAGGAGTGTGCTTTTTATTGGCATTTATAGCTTTAGTTTACGAAGCCTGAGCAGTTGCTGTTACCGTTACAGCCGCCTTAGGCATTGTGAATGAATATATGCCTTCGCTCGGCGTAAGAGTTTCTTCCGTTTCCGAACCACCCTCCGGCGTATATGTAATCTTAACGGTTTCAAGCGTAACACCGTCAGCAGCCTTAAAGTAAACTGTTTCGCCGTGTGCTGCTACAATTGCAGCCGATGCCGCACCTTCAGCGTCAACGCGCTTGATAAGAGATGCCGATCCTGTTGCTAATGTTACACTGTATGTCTTAACTGCAACAGTTACATCACCTATCGGCATAACGAATGTGATATTGCCTTCGCCCTCTTCAAAGGTTACCGCGCCGTCATTTATCAGTACCTCGCCGGCATCAACGCCTGTGGGAAGTGTTACGGTGACAGTATCGCCGTAAGCGGCGGTTGTTATTGTCTGTTCATCTTCATCGGTTACATCAAAGCCGTCCGGAGCAGTGATACTGAACTGATAATCACCGGCAAAATCCATACCTGCCTTAATTGCAATCTCATTTACACCATCGTCTAATGTGTATGTGTATTCTGTATCAATAATATCCGGCAATACAGCCTTAACTCCAGTTGCTACGACTGCCGCCCATACATTTGCCGCGTTTGCGGTTGAGTGGAGCGTGTCGCCTGTGTTGTTGTAATATGTGAGAAGCAGGTTTCTTGCAGCTGAACCATCCGCCAAATTCAATCCATAGTGAGTAGCAAGATACTTATAGCTCTCGGCGCTAAGGTCAATTACATTTACCTCGTAGTCGTCATCTGCAGTGTTTATATCATTGCAAATAGTTTTAATGTCACCTGCCCACGCAACGCTTTCCTTAAAGTCATGTACGGAAGCGTTAGGTGTAACAACAAATACCGTCATACCGAGGTCACACGCTCTATGTACCATTTCTGTAACAGCCTCTGTCATAGCGGCAACTGTTGAATGCGACTTATCATTATATCCGCTTTCAAGTATAAGCACGTCGCCCGCCTGAGCGCTCTCCGCAACATTTGTGAACGCGTCCGAAAGCATGCCTGTTGCCCAAGCGCCGCTGTTTCCGAGGTTTGTTACCTCCGCGTCTTTGATATAGTTTTGGAGAACGTCACCCCAGCCTGTTCTTACCTGTGCCTCGTAACCCTCTGCCGGTGTTCCGTAATACTTAGCAACGAGTGAATCGCCGATTGCATAAACTCTTTTTGCTCTGTTTACTATCGAGGGAGCTTTTGCAAACTTAACCTTTGTAACAAGCGTTCCGCCGCTCTGGTCGTCTCTTAAATTGAACTTTGCATAGCCCTGACTGATAACTATGTCGTGAGCCTCGTAATCTGTTGACTCGGCAATTGTTCTGCCGCCGCCGATTACAGTTTCGCCATCTACAATGTTCCAGTTATCACTGCCCTGATTGAGGTTATTTATAAGCATCTGATCGTTTACATAAAGGTCGGATCTTCTGCCGTTGCTAACAGTTGCGGTTACGTTGTAACGGTCAGCGGGGACTGCCAATGTGGTGCCTAATGTTGTTTCATATATAGGAGCGATTTCAACCTTTGCCGCGTCTGTTGTGTCTACCTCAACCTCACCGCCTACAACGGGAACCTGTGAAAGTACGGGCTCAACCGGCTCCATGGTATCAATATCATCCCAATAGTATACAAACTTCTTGGTTGAAGCGCCTTGCTCGCTTACATCGCCGATTTCAGTAATCACTGAATCAATCGCAACATTGTCTGTTGTAACAGATGTAAGCTGACCATCTGCCGTATAGACAGCTGTTATCTTAATAGCAGCCTGCGGGCAAGTAAGCTTACTTTCAGTCGCGTTCTTGATGTCGACCACATCAAGCGTTGTCTGCGCTACCTGCTTTCCGTCAGCGTCCGCTGTCGTTACAAGGTAGCCCACAACTCCGTCAGATACAATACCCGTAAGATCAACATTTGTCGCGTCGCCTGTCGCATTTGCAGTTACGGAGTACTTAGCAACGTTGATAGGAATGGAAGCTGTGGAAACCTTATCATCATTTGTAATAGTAGCAATAATATTGGCTGTACCAGCGCCGACAACGGTTAGCTTACCTGTCGCGCTGTCGATTGTAGCCACATCGGTATTTGATGACGACCATACGGGAGTAACAAGATCCTTGACCTCGTCGTCCATGCCGTCTACAACAGATGTTACAACATACGTTGCGCCGTTCTCGTCGTTTACGTCAAACGCCTTGGGACCCTCCGTCTTTACAGTAAACTCCTGATAGTCGCCGATAGTAACAACCATTGAGCCGTTCTTTGCGCCTTCTGCGACAGCATCGCTTACAGCCTTGACAACAACCTTGCCCGGTGCTGCCGCATCGGTTATCGAAAGAACACCGTCCTCGCTTATTGTGACACCTGTCGGATCGCCGCCTTCCTCGGTCTTTACAGACCATGTGAAGGCCTCGCCGGGAACCATTACAGCCGGTGCGGCTGAATATGCTCTTGTTACAGTCTTACCCTTAATCTTTGCAACTTCGCTGTCGCCGGCAATGTCAACATAGTTGGGATTCGGTCTTGTTACAACTATATCGTCAACAGTAATGGTGGCATAGTTTCTGTACTTACCAGTTGACATGTTTGTGATAGTAGCCGCGTCAGCGGTTAGCGGAAGTGAACCTGTTACATCGCCGCACTTAACCGTTACCGTACCGTACGGATACTGCTCTGTCGCCGTTCTGTTTATTACAAAGCTAATCCTGTTTGTGCCTACACCACTGTCGGCAAGCTTTAATCCATTTGCGTAAGGACTGCTGTCTGTTTTCTTTAAATCAGTACCATCGTTATTCATAGCAGCGGATCCTTGCCAACCTGTCCATGCGTACAGACCGGTTGTGTCAGCCTGTAAGCCAAACAATTTAGCCGTATCGGAATTAACAGCAAGAGATGCCTGTTTTTCTTCATTTTTGTCCATTGTAAAGTCAAATGTAAAGGTCGCCATAGTCGGCAATTCTATCGTTCCGAGCTGTACGGAAGCTCCTCTTTCGCCTTTCGGCGTAACAAACGCGTTATTTGCATTACCAAAATCGGACTCGGCATATATAGCCTCCTCCTCGCTACCGTCGTTTATTATGGTAAGCGGCTTATTCTGAGTTACATTATCATTCTCAATCTCAATAGTACCAGTTGTGCTCTCATAGCCCGTCTTTGAAAGCGTGTAGTTTATAACAGTGCCGGAGGTGAGTAACGGAAGTTTTACCACACCGTTCACATCGGCATAAGCCTTCTCGTCCCCATATGTGATTGTAGCGTATCTTGTGGTGTTTATCACTGCGTTATAATATTTTATATCGGGAACATCGCCGTCCTCAAGCGCTCTTATAACAACGTTGTCTATCTTAAGATTCGTACTATATCTGCCGGTAGTAAAAGTCATACCTGAAATACCTCCGGCGCCGTTTGTAAGAATTGCCTGCTTTGCAAACACGTCCTCGTTGCTTGTATTCTTTACCGTAAGGAAGGTCACGTCATCCTTTCTTGAAAGAATAAAGTGATACCACGGAGAACCTTCAAAGCTCAAGGTCTGTTCTGCATTTCCATTAATTTTAACTACCTTTGAAGCGGAGCCGTTCTGCTGAAGCTCAAGTATGTATCCTCCGCCCGGTGAATTAATTTTAAAGTTTGTACCCCCCTGATTATTACCCGGCGTCAATGACAAATCAAATGTCATGGTGAAATCATCACCTTCCGCAACCGTGCCGGTATAATTAGTGTTTGTACTGACAGTTGTTCCGTTACTGCCGGGGTTATCGCCTGTAACGTCAAGAGCTTTTATCTCAAGATAATGATTTCCACCATCTGCTTCTACAGTCGCAGAGTATCTGCTTGTATTCGACGATGTCCAGTCAGCCGCAACGTCTGTTGCTTCGTAATCCTGACTGTACGGCGTTACTGCCGCGTTTGCGGGAATAACAAGGCTTGCGAAAGCCGAAGCAGTTATTATCAGTGCTGTGAGCAAAGACAACAGTCTTTTTGTTTTTTTCATAAAATCTCTCCCTCTCTTTTAAATCTCTGTTTTGGTATATTTACCACTTTTATACCATTGATAATTTTATTATACAATAATTACAGTAATATTTCAATACAAAAATCAGAAATATAGGTCGGATTTTTAAACAAAATTTATAAACTCATTTTAGCCATTATATCACGCCGAACGAACGCATTAAAAGATACGCCGTATATGCCGCGTAAATCAGTATCATCACCGCTCCCTCCGCGCGGCCTATCTTCTTGCGCGACAGCGTGAATATGAACGTCACGAGCATTATTCCCACCAGCACGCACGTATCTATAACGCCGTTCATATCCGTGCCTATATTGCCGATTGTCGCCGACATTCCGAGGATAAACAGGATATTAAAGATATTTGAGCCAATTACGTTGCCTACCGCTATATCGTTCTGTCCCTTACGCGACGCCACGATTGACGTTACCAGCTCCGGCAAACTTGTGCCGATTGCCACGACCGTCAGCGCGACCACGTTTTCCGACAAGCCGACCTTTAACGCAAGCTCCTTTGCTCCGTAAACCGTCAACTCGCCGCCTATTATTACGCCTGCAAGGCCTAAAACTACATATAATATACACTTTAGCGTTGAAATCGGCTTTTTTTCATTTTCTTCCTTAACTTCAAGCGCAGCCTGTTTTTTACCGGCGATTACCGAGTACGTCATAAACGCCGCAAATATTATAAGAAGAATTATTCCGTCAATACGCGTTAAAGCAAGGTTTCCGCCGTTCAGCGTCATAATGAGAATTGGCAAAAGCACCGTTATTATGATACAAAACGGAAAGTCGCGCCTTATAATGTCCCTTCTCACCGCCACCGGCGCGAGCAGCGCGCTTGCGCCGAGCACGACAAGCGTGTTAAATATATTTGAACCGATTACGTTACCTATCGCGATTTCGTTGCTGTGCTGGATTGACGCCGTTATTGACACAGCCGCCTCCGGCAGACTTGTACCAAACGCGACCACTGTTAAACCGACCACGTATGCCGGTATTCTGAGCTTTTCCGATATAGCGCACGCGCCGTCAACAAAAAAGTCCGCTCCCTTTACCAATAGCACAAAGCCGCCTATTAAGCATACCACCATAATTAAAATATCCATATTTTTCTCCTTTCGTATAGTTCCGCGAAAAAATAAAGACTCCTATCACACAAAAAATGTGTGATAAAAGTCTTGTTACTTACTGAATGGACGGGATTGCTCCGTGTATTGACGACCCATTCAACGCGTATATCAATATATCGCGTGAACTACTCCCCTTTATTACGTAAACTATTATACGACTTTTTTTGTGTGGTGTCAATCTTTTATTTCAAATTATTAACAAATTTTTCTTTTTTATACAAGGAAGCTTCTGACATTGACTAACACGTGGATTTTTTGTATAATGTTGTTAGAAATATGTACAAAAGCAGAAAGGAGCAAAAGTATGAAACGTTTTTTATGCGCGGTACTTGCCGCGGCTGTTATCGCATCACCTGTAGCCGCATTTGCAAGCGGCGCGATCCCCGATCATCAGGGTACAAGTATGGAGGGAATTGAAATTGGCACTAAACCGCTCGGAAATGCGGTAAAAAAGTATTTCGATTTGTTTAAGGCAGCCGGAGACCAATATGGAGTTGACCCGAATTTACTCGCGGCTATATGTATGCAGGAAAGCTCCGGCATAAATTACAGCTACCACGATGACGGCACGCCTTATCCGGCGTGGGGCATTATGCAGATTGAATACACGCTTGAGGACGAATTCGCAGACTTTGGCGAGCGCACCACCGGTGAGAGATGGACGCTTGAGCAGCGGCTCGACGAGGAAAAAGCAATTCCGTTTGCGGCGTGGCTTATATCAAAGTCACTTATACGTTATGACTGCGATTATATGAAGATGATTCAGGCGTATAATTTCGGTCAGGGAATGCTTAACAAGATTATTGAAGCCAAGGGAGACGACTGGCTCAGCGAACGGGCAAACGCTGTGCAGTACACGACCGACTGGCCGTATGAAACATATGGTGACGCGCAGTACATAGAACACGTTTTAAGATATTACCACAACGATATACCGTATGTCGGCGCAAAAATCCGTTTAAACGGTAAGCTGATGAGCTTTGAGGATCAATACCCAATGCTCGAAACCATAAGCGGCAATACCTACACGCTCATCCCGATACGAGGCATAAGCGAGGCATTAGGCGCAGACGTCAGTTGGAACGGTAATACGCGCGCGGTTACTATAAAGAAGGACGGTCGGAAAATGATTTTGTTCGTAGACTCCGACAGCGCGGTTTTGGACGGCGAGGATGTACAGCTCGATATGCCGGCTATGATTAAGAATAACCGCACAATGGTTCCGCTCCGCTTTGTAATGGAGGCGTTCGGCGTGGACGTTGACTGGGACGGCAATACAAGAACGGTAATTATGACATACTAATTTAAAGGACGAAGCGTTTGCTTCGTCCTTTAAAATTCTTATTTATGATTATTTATGACTTTCAATCTGCCTTTTGAGATTTTCTATCTCTTCCTCGGATATGGTCGTCATTTTTGTACGCCTGCACTCCGAAATCTTCTTAATATAATCAGCGGCCTTATCATATTTACCCAATGCACACGCGATTTGCGCGCCGTGGTAACAGCCCTCTATAAAGGTTTCACTTACGTTCCACAGTTCGTCCGAAACCCGCTCGGCATCCTCATATCTGCCGAGCTTATAGTAGCACATTGCAAGGTTGTCTAAAATATCGCGGTTTTCCTTGTTGTAGTCGTAACCCTCCTCGCAAATCTTCAGAATATCATTTATATCATCGCCGCGAAGCTGCTTGAAAAAGCCGAGCATACCGTATATATTGGAGGTTTTGTAGCCATTTTCATACAGCTCCTCCGCCTCGGCAATAGCCTCGTCAAGCCTGCCCTGGCGATAATATACCATACAACGCTGCTGCTTTGCGAGATTTCGCTTTTGTTCGTCAAGTCCTTTTACGCGTATAATCGGGTCAAGCACCTTTTCCGCCTCGTCCGCATAACCGGTTCTGAGAAGGATATACGCGTAAGACGACTTTGTTTTAACGTTAGACCTGCCTGTATCGTAAGCCTTTTTATACCATTCACGCGCCGCATCCTCGTCACCCGCTTCAAACGCCTGATTACCCTTTGTTATATAGTAAGCCGGAATATAATGGTAAATACCAAAACCGATAATAAGCGCGACAACGCCTATTCCCAGCCATAAATTTATCTGAAACGCGAAAAACACTACCGCCCCGGCTATTAAAACATAAAGAATATTCATATATATCTTCCTTTTATCAGAATTCAGCCGTGCCGACCGTTCTCGGGAACGGAAGCACGTCACGGATATTTGAAATGCCCGTGATATACATAACGGCTCTCTCAAAGCCAAGACCAAAGCCGGCGTGCTTATTTGTGCCGTATTTTCTCAAATCTGTGTAGAACTCATAGTCCTCTTCTTTAAGTCCAAGCTCGTTCATACGGTTAAGCAGCGTGTCAAGATTTTCCTCTCTCTGGCTGCCGCCGATTATCTCGCCAACACCCGGAACAAGCAAGTCCATAGCCGCGACGGTCTTTCCGTCCTCGTTCAGCTTCATATAGAACGCTTTAATCTCCTTCGGGTAGTCAGTTACAAACAACGGGCGCTTGAACACCTGCTCAGTTAAATATCTTTCGTGCTCCGTCTGCAAATCGCAGCCCCACGAAACGGGATAGTCGAACTTTACCTTGCCTGCCTTCTGATCGTCCTCAAGGATTTTAATTGCTTCTGTGTAGGTTACGTGCGCAAACTCGCTTGAAACAACGTGGTTAAGTCTGTCAAGAAGTCCCTTGTCTATGAACTGATTGAAAAACTGCATTTCCTCCGGTGCGTTTTCAAGGCAGTAGTTTATGATATATTTAAGCATATCCTCCGCCAGTTCCATATCGTCCTTCAAATCGGCAAACGCGATTTCCGGCTCAATCATCCAGAACTCCGCCGCGTGACGCGCTGTGTTGCTGTTTTCGGCGCGGAATGTCGGGCCAAAGGTATAGACGTTGCGGAATGCCATACAATATGTTTCAACGTTAAGCTGACCGCTTACGGTGAGGTTTGTTTTCTTGCCGAAGAAATCCTTGCTGTAGTCAACCTTGCCGTCCTTTGTTTTGGGCATATCCTCGAAATCCATAGTTGAAACCTGGAACATCTCGCCCGCGCCTTCAGCGTCTGAAGCCGTTATAATCGGCGTATGAACGTATACGAAGCCGCGCTCCTGGAAGAATTGGTGTATCGCATACGCAATCATTGAACGCACGCGGAATACTGCCGAGAAGGTATTTGTTCTCGGACGAAGATGCGCGATAGTTCTGAGATATTCAAAGCTGTGACGCTTTGGCTGCAGGGGGTAGTCCGGAGTTGAAGCGCCTTCAACTACTACCTCCTTAGCCTTTAACTCAAACGGCTGCTTTGCTTCGGGTGTTAATACAAGCTCGCCTGTAACGGAAATTGCCGCGCCTATGTTGAGCTTTGAAAGCTCGCCGTAACAGGGCATATCAGCCTCTAATACTATCTGCAAATTCTTGAAAAATGAGCCGTCATTAAGCTCTATAAAACCGAAGTTGCTTGACATTCTGCTGTTTCTTATCCAGCCGGATATTGTGATTTCCTTACCGCCGTATGTGTTTGTGTCGCGGTAAAGGGATTTGATAACTGTTTTCATATTTTATTCCCTCTCAATTAAAGTAATCTCATATTATTTTCGTAGCACTCTTTATACATTTTCTCCGGCCAAATAGAAGCCTGTACCTCGCCTATATGCGCCTTGCCGAGCATAAACATACAAAGTCTTGACTGACCGATACCGCCGCCTATTGTGTACGGAAGCTCCTTATTTAAAAGTTTTTTGTGGAAATCAAGCTCCAGTCTGTCCTCGCAGCCGGCAGCCTTAATCTGCTTAACAAGCGTTTCCTCGTCAACGCGTATACCCATACTCGACAGCTCAAACGCAACGTCAAGCACCGGATAATAAATAAGTATGTCGCCGTTTAGCTCCCAATCGTCATAGTCGGGCGCTCTGCCGTCGTGCTTCTCGCCGGATTTGAGCGTCTTGCCTATCTGCATTAAAAATACGGCTTTCTTTTCCTTTAAAAGCTCATGCTCCCTCTCCTTCGGATCAAGGTTGGG
Source organism: Clostridia bacterium (assembly GCA_017406485.1). Lineage (GTDB taxonomy): Bacteria > Bacillota > Clostridia > UBA1381 > UBA1381 > Hominilimicola. Next base: position 8,408 of record JAFQYK010000037.1, on the reverse strand, counting down.
GTACATATCCTCTAATTCCTGCGTAGTCACAAAAGTAATTTCCTCAGGGAAGTTATTTGTGAGAAGCGGATATTTGTAGCATACGGTTTTCTGAGTTTCCTTTAAGGCGTGGTATATATTGCGGACATAGCTTTCAAGCGTTTCAAGTGTTCTGTCCTCTTTATTTATAACAGCTTCCCAGTCCCACTGGTCAACATACATTGAATGGAGATTGTCAACGTCCTCATCGCGGCGGATGGCGTTCATATCGGTATACAAGCCCTCGCCTACGTCAAAGCCGTAGCGTCCAAGCGTCATTCTCTTCCACTTGGCAAGCGAATGAACTATTTCAAGCGTGCCGCCGCCTATGCAAGGCGCGTCAAACGCAACGGGACGCTCAACGCCATTTAAGTTATCGTTAAGTCCGCTTTTGGGGCTTACAAACAGCGGCGCGGATATTCTCTGCAGATTTAATGCGGCTATTATTTCACGCTGAAACGTGTCCTTTATAAACTTTATTGCGCGCTCTGTTTCTCTGCCGCTTAATTTAGGGTTATAGTTTTCCGGGATTTGCAATGGCATATCCTATTCTCCTTTGTCTACAATTTTTATGTTGTCAAGCTGGCTGCGTAAATTTTTGCGTACAGCCGCAAGATATTCTTTTCTCAATGCGTCTCTCTCAACGATTTCCTCATTGGTGAGCTGACCCTCTTTCGCCTTTTTTGCAAGGGCGTTTATTCTGTCAATTTTAGCCTGTTCCATAAATAGCCTCCGAATGGATACATAGATATATTGATTATACATCAAAAGCCCAAAAAATTCAAGTAAAATGTGCGGACAATCTGCACTTTTTAAAAATTAGCATAGTATATATTACAAAAACATTGAAAGGAGGACTCCACAATGGATTGCAATGGTGTTAGCAATATGGGCCGCAGATGCGGCTGCGGATTTGATTTTGATATGATTCTCTGGGTTCTTATCATTATCGTTATCGTAAGCTTCGCTTATAATGACTAATTCCGCAGTGGCCGCTTTGGCCATATCATAGGCCGCCTTCGGGCGGTCTTTTTTGCGTATATTTTTCATTTTATAACTTTTTTACTCAAAAACAAAAAAAATATCTTGATTTTATTTCCAAAATATGGTAATATATTCTTGAAATGTAAAATATTTCCATTTTTCTTACAATGTATAGGAGGATAAAAGTTATGAACAACAAAATATCTGTGCTGGTGGCAGATGATAACAAGGAGCTCTCAGACGAGCTTTGCGCGCATATACAAGCCGAATCTGATATGCGCCTTGCCGCCGCGGCAAAGGACGGCGAGGAAGCGTACGCGTTGATACTCGAAACAAGACCTGATGTGGTAATACTCGATTTGGTAATGCCCAAACTTGACGGAATAGGCGTTTTAAAGAAGCTAAACGCCTCACCCCTCCCTAAGCGACCTAAAATAATTGTGTATTCTGTTTCATCGGTCGCTATAAATATGGCAGCGTCGGTGTCGCCGGGCGTAGATTACTGTCTTTTAAAGCCGCAGTCACCGGAGCGTGTTTGCGAAGCCGCGCGCGACCTTGCGGCATCGAGCGCCTCCTCGGTCATTCCGATCGCGGCAAAGCTCGCAGCCACCGGCAGCGAAAAAGAACCCGCCGACCTTGAAACGGTGGTGACGGACTTTATACACGAGCTTGGTGTTCCGGCACACATTAAGGGTTATCAGTACATACGAAGCGCGATTATGATGGTTGTGGAGAATATGGATTTACTGAATTTTATAACAAAACAGCTATACCCCGAAATTGCAAAGGCATACGGCACAACGGCGAGCCGAGTTGAACGCGCAATACGTCATTCAATCGAGGTGGCGTGGAGCCGCGGCAAGCCGGAGGTTATGAACGAGATTTTCGGTTACACTATCCACACCGGCAAGGGCAAGCCGACAAACAGCGAATTTATTGCAATGGTTGCCGACAGGATAAGACTGACATTAAAATAGCGATTATACAAAAACAGCAGGGTCATCCCTGCTGTTTTAAGTATTCATTAAAGCTTCCGGCGTGTCTTTTTGCAAGCCGCGTTGTGTCCGGCGGCAGCTTAAAAGGCGTTTCCGTCAATATGCGGTCTATAACTTTTTCAGAGTCAAAGCTCTGCGCTGTAAATCTCTCCCTGTCATAATCCAAATCGTCCAGCACGTGCGCCATTTTGGTTGAGTACATCAGCGGTACAAACGGTATTCCCATACGCGCCGACAATATTACCGAATGAAATCTCGCACCAAGTATGCATTTGCAGCGTTTCATCATTTCAAGCATACCAAAAATAGTCTGATACGGTACAATTTCTAAGCGGTTTTTGCTTTTGGAAAGTTCCCGCACCCTCTCCGCGGCAGCCATATCATTCTCCGCGCCGGTGTCAAAGCACAAAAGCGATACGCGTCCGCCCGTTTCGGCAATATATCTGTACGCCGTTTCAGCCACCGCAGAAAAATCGGCAAGATTATGCACTGATATTCCGAGCAGATTTTCTGCCTTTACGTCCGGTATCATCTCATCAGACAAGGAAAAAACTATGTCGGGATAATATGTCACCTTTGAGGCAGCTATGTTTTCTTTGATGTAATCACGCGAGAAGGTGTCGCGGACGGTTATGAAATCAAAGGATTTGAGATGTGATTTTATAAGCCTTAACGCCGCTCCGTTCTTCATCTCGGTTATATTGCAGCCTATCACGCCGTGCAGCCTTGCCGCCCGCGCTTCGCGGTACATTTCGCGAAGGCGGTAGTATATCCCTTTTTTGTTATATATGTAAAAGCCGGAACCGATTACTTTAAGGTACGCGTCAAAGCCTGTTTTTTCCGTTGTGTACTCAACGCCGTCAATACGCAGCTTGTCCGACGGAAGATACAGCTTATGCTCCCCAAGCTCCCTTGCGGCAAGTGTGAGCATAAGGTCGTCGCCTATGTTGTGATCAAAGTACCCGTCAAGCAAAATTTTCATAACGACTCCCCCTTAGTCCGTTTTCCACCGCTCGGCATATTTTCTGCACAAAAGCGACTTCAGATTTACCGGCGCAAGGCTCAATGCCGTAAGCAGAAGCCTGTGGCTCATCGAGCATTGTCTTTCAAGCGCGCGCAGTATATAACCGCAGTATTCATCATCATTGAACATCTCTTTTGCCGCCGCGCTCTCCGAGCAGTCGCCGGCGCTGTAAGAAAGCACCATCGCCGCAGTATAAGCCGCCGCGCCCTGCATATCTTCCGGCGCGGACTTAATATAGTCGCTGAATAAACTCCTTAAACCGTAAAGCCGCTTTTCATAATCTTTATGCAAATGGCCGCTGTCATTCTGATAATAATTATAAAACGGCGTATTTGTGAAAGCAGTTTTGTTTATCCGTTCTATAAGCCCTAAGTTAAACAGCAAATCCTCTGAGTAATATTTGCGGGTATCCTTAAAACGCAGGCTACCTACGGCCGATTTACGTATCAGCTTATTGCACACTTCATAACTGTGATAGCAGGGCGTGAAATATCTGTCTGTGTACTCCGCCCTGTCGGTTATTTCTATGACCTCGTCGTTGAGCTCAAGCTGGACGCGGCTTGTGCCGTCAGGAAAAATGTCAAGCATATTACACTCTACCATATCCGCACCGCTTTTATCCGCTATATCGCACATCACTTCAAGCATATCCTTTTCAATCGTGTCATCCGCGTCAACAAAAGCGAGATATTCACCCTTTGCCAAATCTATACCGACATTCCGCGCCAAGCCTTGCCCGCCGTTTTTTACGGTTATAACCTTTATGCGGCTGTCGCCTATGGAATCTATTTCTTTAAGGGTGTTGTCGGTTGAACCGTCATTTACCACTATTATTTCTATATCTTTAAGCGTCTGGGCGCATACGCTCTTAAGACACCGCCTTATTGTCGCTTCGCCGTTATACACCGGAATTGTTACCGTAACCTTAATCATATACCTTACCTTCCTTTTGTTTTATTTTAGCATTATTTTTATAAAATTTCAATACAATAATCATCACGGTTGACGGTTTACCCAAAATATGTTATAATGTAATGAAACATAAATGTAAAGGAGGCGCGAAATGGAGGTTACATTAAGTATAATCGTACCTATATACAATGCCGGCAAATATCTTGACGACTGCATTAAAAGCATACTCGCGCAAACCTTTACCGATTTTGAGCTTATCCTCGTTGATGACGGCTCCACCGATAACAGCGGCGCAATATGTGACGCTTTTGCAAAGCGCGACAGCCGCGTCAGGGTTATACATAAAAAAAACAACGGTGTAGTACGCGCCCGCAAGGACGGCGTGCTTGCCGCAAAAGGAAAATATATAGGCTATGTCGACGGTGATGACTGGATCGAAAAAGATATGTACGAAAGACTTGTCCGTTATATGGAGATGTACGACTGCGACCTCGTTATGTGCGATATTATACACGAGGATACGGCGCGTTTCCTCGAAACGGGCGGCACAACAGATAACATAGAGGACGGCTATTATGATGAAACAAAGATGAAGGAAAAGGTTTTCCCGACTATGGTTTACTCAGGCCGCTTCTATGAATTCGGAATATATCCGGTCGTGTGGAACAAGCTTTACAAACGCGAAAAACTTATAAAACATCAATGTGCCGTTGATAACAGAATTACAATAGGCGACGATACAGCGTGTGTGTTTCCGTACCTTTTGGACAGTAAAAGTATGTACTTTATTAAGGGTGTGCCGCTATACCACTATCGCCACCCTGAAAATTCAATGACGGCGGCGTATGACAGGATATATTTTGACCGGATAAAGGTGCTGTATAATTTTTTCAGAACCACCGCGCTCGCCAAATCGGAATACGGCAGTCAGCTTAATTATTACTACGCATATACCATAAAAACGTGCATTTCAAACGAGCTTAACCCTACAAATGAGCAATCGTTCAGTGAGAAGCTGCGCCATATAAAGGAAATATGCGCTTTTGTGCGCAGCGAGGGTTTTCTTAATAATCTTGACATAAAAGAAAATCAGCACCGTGTTTATTTTAACCTTATACAAAAAAATAAACCCTTGCTTCTTGTGACTTGCTTTGGTATTACAAAAACTATTCAGCGATTTTTCAGGAGACGGTAATGAAAAAAACATATTTGAAATCGGGCTTTATATTATCATACATAGCAATCGCGGTACAAAGCATAATTTCAATCGTGTACACTCCGGTTATGCTGCGGCTGCTCGGCGACAGCGACTACGGGCTTTTACAGCTTGCAACGAGCACAATCGCCTCTTTAGGCGTGCTTAACTTTGGTTTTGCCGGTTCATATCTGAGGTTTTATTCCTCGGCCAGGGCAAGCAGCGATAAAAACGCCCTTGCCGTACTCAACGGCACGTATATGTCCGTTTTTATTGGCATTTCCATTCTGGCGCTTATTGCCGGTACATTTGTGACAACCGCCGCTGATAAAATCTTTGCCGCGACTATGTCGGAATGGGAGATCGGGCGTCTTATGCAGCTCTTGGGCGTAATGACTTTAAACCTTGCATTATCCTTCCCCGCAAGCGTGTTTGACTCCTATATAGTCGCGCACGAAAGGTTTGCATTTCAAAAGCTGATTGTTATTATAACAGCATTTTTCAACCCGATGTTTACGCTGCCGCTGCTGCTTATAGGGCGTGGAAGCGTCGCGGTTGCGTGGTCAATGGTGCTTATTACCATTATAAAGCTTGTTGTAAGCTGGGTATACTGCGTTAAGAAGCTCAATATGCAATTCATATTCAAGCCGAACGGCAAGCTATTAAAGAGTCTCTGCGGATTTTCGTTCTTTATTTTCTTGAACATTATCACCGACCAGATAAACTGGAATGCGGATAAAACCATTTTAGGTATCGTCCGCGGCTCAAAAGATGTTGCGGTATATTCCCTGGGCGCGCAGTTCAATACATATTTCCTGACGTTTTCATACGCGCTCCTTTCGCTGTTTTCACCAAAGGCATACAGAATAGCCCACGCGCGGCACGCAGGACAGATGCTTGACAAATATTTCGCGCGGTTCGGCAGGATACAACTCGCCGTTATGGGCTATATCTTCCTTATGCTCGTCGCTGTCGGAAAGCCCTTTATACGTATATGGTCAGGATGGGATACGGACATCCCATACTATACAGCAGTTATTCTTATCGCTCCGCTGCTGATAACCTCGGTTCAGTCAATCGGTGTTGAAATACAACGCGCAAAGGATATGCACCATTTCAGAAGCATTCTCTATTTTATGATTGCGTTTGTGAACATCGCCATCAGCATTCCGCTTTCAATGCATTACGGCGCGCTCGGCGCGGCTGCCGGTACGTGCGTATGTCTTGTTATCGGCAATATAATAATAATGAACTTCTATTACCACAAGCGCGTCGGACTTAATATGTTCTATTTCTGGGGACAGCTTGCAAAGCTGCTGCCTGCCTTTATTGCGCCTGTCTTATGCGCTGTTGCTGTCTATATCTTCTGCAGCGGCAGTCTTTGGCGCGTCGCAATCGGTGCTGTAGTTCTTACCTTGGTATATGTACCGTCAGTGTGGTTCCTTGGTGTGCGAAAGGATATAAACCTAAAAAGCCATAGCTGATTATACAAAATAGTCCGGCACGTAAGTTTCACGCATATCAAGGTAACCCATAAAGTTGCGCTGTGTTTTACCGTCAATAGTGAAGCGTACGGTTTTCACGCCATCAAGCCCCGTCAGCGTATTTACAATCTGATATATTGTCAGCAGCTCTAAATCGCGCCCCTCCGGGTGCTTTTTTATTACTTCACTTTTTATATCTACCGTGACATTGTAATCCTCCATCCGCGCAGTCAGGCAGCCGGAAATTTTTGGTATTAGTCTGCGTATTTTCGGGTTTTCATCACGTCCTTCAACAAGTTCATCCAGCAAACGCTGTGCCATTCTTTGCGTGTCGCCAACCGGAATTTTTATTTTTACCGGAATAAGACGCAGCATTTCCGCGTCAACCATATACAGCTTCGCGTCAGTTTTTTCAAGATGAACGCCTCGCGCGTGTGCTACAGACACGACAGTTAATGCCAAAATCATAAAAAAAATAAAGTAGCCAATAAATCCGCATTTTTTCTTCAAAGTAAAAACCTCCATATAATGCTATAACCATTATATGAAGGCAAATCCCAAAATATTACTGTTGTTTTGCAAGCTCTAAAGCCTGTGCAAGCTGGTCAGGGCACGATGTTCCTCTGCCTCCGCAGTCAACACCCTTAAGACGGCTAATCACTTCATCAATGTTCATTCCCTCGACAAGCCTGCCTATACCCTGCGTATTGCCGTTACATCCACGCGTAAAACGAACATTTCTGACAATACCGTTATCCACCTCAAATGTAATCTGTGATGAACAGACGCCGCGGGGCTGATATGAATAAGCTGCCATAAAATCACCTCCGATATTTAACCCATTATTTATATTCATTATACAGCAAATATGTCATTTTTTCAATATACTATTGACTATAAAGCGAAAAAATATTATAATGAAGCTAACAAATAAATAGGAGGAATTTACAATGAAATTATTTGTAGATACTGCCAATGTCGATGAAATCAGACAGGCAAACGATATGGGAGTAATTTGCGGTGTTACCACAAATCCGTCGCTCATAGCCAAGGAAGGCAGAGATTTTGTTGAGGTTGTCAAGGAAATCACAACAATCGTTGACGGACCGATAAGCGCTGAGGTTGTCTCGCTTGAGGCTGACAAGATGGTTGAGGAAGCAAAGCCGCTGGCTGCTCTTCACAAGAACATTATCATTAAGATACCGATGTGCGCTGAGGGCCTGAAGGCTGTTAAGCAGCTCACAAAGCTCGGTATCAAGACGAATGTAACGCTTATCTTCTCAGCAGCGCAGGCTCTTCTCGCTGCGCGCGCCGGAGCGACATACGTAAGCCCGTTCCTCGGCAGACTTGATGACATCGGCACAAACGGTATGATTTTGATTGAGGAAATTGCTGATATATTCAAGCTCCACGATATAAAGACAGAGATAATCGCGGCAAGCATCAGAAATCCGATACACGTTATCGACGCTGCAAGAGCCGGCTGCGATATTGCTACTGTTCCCTACAAGGTAATCGCACAGATGATAAATCACCCGCTTACCGACAAGGGTATTGAGAGATTTTTAAAGGACTGGGAAACAGTTCCGAAGAACTAAATAATGACAATAACCTCAGAGCAATGCTCCGAGGTTATTTTTTTTGCATCAAAAATGCGCGCAAAAAAAGAACGGTTCATAAGAACCGTTCTTTAATATCGCCATAATTATTTAACGAAAGCGTTATAGATGATTACAGCAGCCTGAGCTCTTGTAGCATTAGCCTGCGGAGCGAATGTGCCGTCACCCATACCGTTG
>JAFQYK010000324.1 GCA_017406485.1 Clostridia bacterium | reverse complement strand
CGTCTGATATCGTTATAAATTTATTACCCAGCACTCTTGAGCCTGTCGAGTCAAGGATTTTCCACTTATATGTTCCCGCCGCCGGAGTTACAGCACTGCCATCCTTTTCCGCTGTAAAGGTGTATGTCTCCGCAACGCCTCCGGCGGCAACCTCGGACGCGCCCGAAACAGTGACCGCGTCAAAAGGCTCGGAGGTTAAATCCTGTACGTTTACCTCAATTTCATATGAATCTCTTGGTTTGCCGTTAGACTGCGCCTCGGCAACAACAGTGACCTTATCCAACTGCGCTTTTGCACGCGCGTCCACCGTAAGCTTACCGGTGCCTGCGTCAATGGTTATATATTCTGTGTTCTCGGACGAAACGCCAGTGAGTGACCACACAATCGTCGGCTGCGTTACATTTGTGTCAGTTTCGTTGATTTTTGCGGTGGCTGAAAACTGAATTGATTTACCGGCATCTATTGATGCCGCATTATCCGGCGCGCTTATTTCAAGTACACTTGGCCATTGCTGAACTGCGTATTCATTGTCTATGCATGTTCCGTTGCTTATAAGCAAAAACGGATTACTCTTGGTACTTCCAGGTTGGAAATTACGGAGATAAATTGATGTCGGAGCTACAACCTGAGTATAGTCTCCCGACTCGCCGCGCTCATAAAGCGAAAAATATGTCAGCGCGCCTGTAACCTTCATTCTTCCGTTTATAACCAGCTTATACCATTTATTTAACGCAAAGCTCTTGTATAATGAGGCTGTACCGCTGCCGCTTTCTCTGTTCGCAAGGCCGTCGGTAGTGTTATATAGGAAAGCTGGTCCCAGGTCTCCGCCGGAGGTTTTGTTTCTTATTTCCATTATCTGAGCCGCGTCTGTATACATAAAATCAATCGAAGCATAGTAATTGCCGCTGAACGTGACATTCTTCCACGCCTGATAGCTGCCGTCGGACACCTTATATCCGTCAGTCTCCGTATCAAATGTGTTGTCGTTTACAACCACATCATATCCTTCTGCCGGTGTAAATGTCGTACCGTCGGATTTAAGCGCAAAAAGCTCAAAGCTGCTGTACGGCTCATAATCTGCTTCTTCGTTTTCGATAAGTGTCTCGGCTGCCGCCTCAAAGCTTGCGTCATCGGCGGTTACAATCGCGTCAATAAGCTCGTCTGTAACCTCATCCGCAAGCGCCATTGGCGCAGCAGATACCGCCATAGAGGCAGCAAGTATTATCGCTAGAAATTTTTTATTCATTTTCATTTTCCTGTGCCTCCTTCTTAATTATTGTCCGTTGTCCGTGTCCACAGCTTAACCGGCGTCATCGGCTTTTCCCAAAGGAATACCTTGTCCGGCATAAAGTCTAATTCATCGCCGCTGTGTACCTCTGCAATATTGGTAAGCTTGCCGCCGTCATACTTCGCCGCGTAAATAACGGTGTTATCGGGCGCGTTTTTAACGGTTACCTTCGCAGCCTTTTCTCCCTCTGTGATGGGAGTTACTACTATTGATACTTCCGTTGACGGCGCAGCTCCCTCATAGGATATGCTGTAAATATGCCCGTCGCTGTCAGTAGAGGTTTCAACGCCGCTTATGTAGTTTAAGAGCATCGCAATCTGGAAGCAGAAATTTCCGTCCTTAACCGTCGGGAAGTCGTCGGGAAGGTCTTTATCGCCGTCTACAAACAACTCATTCTGTCCTGTGTTACAGCTCAGCGTGTGACCGCCCGCGCTTGTTCCCCCGTCAATTATTACCTCAAGCGTTGCCGCCGCTTCGGGATCTTCGGGGATATTTATGGTGTATTCAATATCCGCGCCAAGCCCCTTAAGTGCGTCAAGTATCGGTTTAACAGGAGCAAATACCGAATTGTTAAGTCCTTCATACGCTCTTACGGGCAGGTTCATTACCTCGTCGTTAAATTTGATGGTATAGTAAACCGTGTTGTCGGGCTTTACATACTCCGTTAATTCATTCCAATTAACATTAAAGGTGTTCGACAGAGAAACCATCGATGCGGCAGATTCTATCTCCGGAGCTTTTTCCGCATAGGTTATATTCTGTCTTGCGGGCATTTCTGTTGTAAGTCCGCCGGTGGTTGTAACGGCCTTTGATGTAACAGACGCGGTTCCTTTAATAGCCGTTTCCTCACCATTTGCGTCACAAAGAGTTGCTGTCAGCTTGAACTCACCCGCGTTTCTTGTTGACTTTACAAATATACGGTTTGTTCCGTTTTCCGCGTAAACATAGTTTGCTCCGAGATTTGTGAAGCCCTCGGCAGTCTTTGTGCCGCCGAAGTAGTGCGACAAGCCCTCCGATGCCGTTGAACTTTGGAAGGAACCTATGCCCAAGCCGCCATTATAGCCGCCAAGGTATGTGCCGTACTGCGTACCCTCGTAGCTGAGGTTGATTTTATCATAGTTCAGTGCGCACACATTTCCGTTTCTGTCCTGAACCTCAATATCAAAAAACATTATATCCGCACCGTCGGCCTTCCAGCCGTCGTCCGATTTTACAGGCTTTAGCACAAGCTGATATGCTTCATATGTTCTCCTTATTTCATCTGTTGTAATCTCGCTGCCTCTCACATCATACGCTATCGCCTTTACTGAGTCGCCCTTTGTTACATCCACGCCGGGGAACTCATATATGAAGGTGTCTCTGGGAGTATCATTCGTGTAAATAACGTCCTCACCGCCCTCGGTTTTAACACGAAGCTCGACCTTCGCAACATCAGCGGAGCCGATAACATAAACTGTTTTATGTTCGGGATCACGCTGTTTCTGCGCGGCTGTGTTGTATTCAAAGTACGAGTTTGCCTTGCTGCCTATCGATCCCGTCTTGGTAGAGAATTTATCATAATACTTATAGTTGCTTGTAGTCTTTGCCGGATATGACCAGTGACCTACGATGTCAACCGCAGGCGTGTCAGACTGTGCCGCTGCAACAGCGTTGTAGCTGTCCTTAATCTGTCTTACGGGGTCAACTCGTCCCGAGGTGCGGCAGTTTTCACTTCCGGCATTACGGTTGTGCATTATCGAGTCTGACCAAACCATCATTGCTATTGCCGAATAGTAGTTGTTACCGTTGCTTCCGCCCACGCGTGAGTTATAGAAGCCGGCATATGATTTAACGGCAGACAGTGACAAATCCTCCTGTGTAAGATCCCAGTAGTCGCCGCCGTCTATCTTTGAAGCTGCGGTGTATTTATTTACATAGTCATAATCAGGCGGTGAATAATCGTCCCAAACTCGTCTCGGTGCTTCCTCGCGGTTATATTCCGTTTCCATTATAGGTCCGAATTTACCATTCTGCGCCATTGCCTCTCTTGCCGAGCCTTCGTAATTATGGAGCATCGTTCCGGCATAGTTATAGTCATAATTGAGTTCCGCCGCGCTTTGAGTTGAACGCGCGCCTATAAAGCGCATACCCTTAGGGTCAAGCTTATTACGCATAGCCGCCATCTCATTCGCTTTGGCAGCAGTGCCCATCTGGCTGTTACCGGTTTCCCAGAATACAACCGACGGGCTGTTTCTGAAGTATATCATTACATCGCGCATAGCTTCAACACGCTGCGACCACTGTCGTCCGTCCGGAGCCTTACCCTCCTTATCGCCGGCGGGACACGCAATTGCCACGCCGTACTTATCTGACGCGCGTACCTCCGCAGGCTTGGGGGCAACGTGCATCCAGCGGATAAAATCAGAATTGCTGTCCTTTAGCAGCTTCATATCGTAGTCGTTTATCCAGTCATTTGCGCTGCCGATTACAGCCCACTCGTCAGTTGCGCGCTGAGCATAGCCGGGCAGCCATGCTGTACGGTCATTTATTTCAAGACCGTCATCTTCGGTATAGACAATTTTTCTGAAGCCTGTTGTTTTCTTCTGAACATCAATAACTGTGTTTCCGTCCTTAAGTATTGTGTAAACATCGTACATATACGGGTCGTCTATATTCCAGAAGCGCACGCCTGTCGCGTCATATTCCGCCGTAATATGAGTTACCTTAACCGTTTCGGTTCCTGTTATACCTACCGCGTTTGCAATTTTTTCCGAACTGTAAACACTCGGATCTACAACTGTTTCAAAGGTGTCGCCTTTGTCACTTGCTGCCGCCACTTCCGCAGCCGCGCTTTCAAAAGACCATCTGAGCTTACCGTCGGGGTCAACAACGTTTACTTCAAGCGTCAGATTTTTACTGCCTGACGACTCATTTCTCACCTCCGCGTCAACGTGGAGAGTAGCCGTCTTGCCCTTTATGTCAAAATTGTCCGCATATATATAGTTACCTGTTGTTTTGAGGTTGTTATACAGCGGTAAGGTCTGATATACGCTGCCTGTAACATGAAGGTATGCGTCATATACAAGACCTATTTCCGGCTCGTTAAAGTCCTTGGTGTTCCACTGATAGCCTGCACCTGAGCCTACGTGGGTTTTATCATTTACATCTCCGAAGCTCGTTCCCCATGTTTCAGCCTTTTCCGCTTCGGTAAGTGCTGCAAGTCTTGCTTCATATGCGGTTTTTCGGTTACTTACCTCTCTTTTATCACTTCCGCTCCACGTGGAGGGAGGATTTTCAAGAGATGCGGCAGCAGCGTCAATACCTATTTGGTAAGCATCGGCAAGCGTCTGACCGGGAACAGTCTCGTG
>JAFQYK010000323.1 GCA_017406485.1 Clostridia bacterium | reverse complement strand
TACCTGTACGCCCTTGTCAACGCCGTTTGAGAATACAAGCTCCAAGGGGCGGCACATATTGAAGAACGCAGCATCGTGCCAACCGTCCGTCTTATGACTTACCTGCGGTTCAACGCAGCCTATGATATTATAATCTCTCGCATCCTCCATCGGAATACCGCGGCTCATAAGCGCCGGAATAATTACCTCGTCATTATAGTAAGCCGGAAGTCCGATACCCGTGCGTGTAAGCTCCGCGCACTTAATCAAAAACTCATTAGGCGTACCGTTCCAGATACGTACCGAGAACGACGGCGCCGGAAGAAGTGTGTGCATTGAAGCCTGTATGCAAAGGAATGAAAGATCATTTGTCGCGTCAAGTCCCTCTCTCGTCTGACCGCCCGCGCAAAGGTTCTGGAACAGGCTGTAACCCGCAAAGCCCTCTGCCGATGCCGCGTCACGAACCTTGTTGAGGTCGTTTAATTTAATCCAGATACAGTCCAAAAGCTCCTGTGCAAACTCGCGCGTTAAGATACCCTTTTCCATATCCGCCTTGTAGTACGGATACATATACTGGTCGAAGCGTCCCGGCGAAATCGAGTGACCGCTCGCCTCCATCTGAATGAGCATCTGAATAAACCAGAAGGACTGGCATGCTTCATAGAAGGTTGTCGCGCCGTTTTCGGGAACGGTTGCGCAGTTTTTAGCAATTATAAGTAATTCCTGCTTACGGACGGGGTCGGTGCATTTCTGCGCCGTCTCGTATGCAAGATTAGCATAGCGGCGAGCGTAGTTTATAGCCGCTCTGCAGGAAATAAGGCAGCTTTCCAAAAATTCGTGTCTTGTAGCGTAGTCAGGATCGTATACGTTGGCTTTCGCAAGCTCCTTTTCGAGAATTTCCATATAACCCTTATATCCGATTTTAATTACCTTACCATAGTCAACCGTAACGTGACCCACACCGTTATAGAAATAGTTGCCGGGTGTGAACATATTGTGGTCAATAGCCAGTTTAGCCTCCGGCGCCATATACGCCGTTGCAAGCTCGCTTGTAGTCTTGTTCTTCCAGTATTTATAAACCTCGTGAAGAATTTTCTTATCCTCATCGCTTATGTGGAACGGGTCTGCCTCACGCGTTTCAACCGTGTCGAATTCCGCTTCAAGCCACTCAAACGAATACTCCGGGAATACCTGACAGCTTCTCGGAGCCTTTGTCGCGCTGCCGACAATAAGCTCGTTATCGCGGATTGTGATGGGGATATTATTGCATATATGCTCAAAAGCAAGCGCACGACGCTTTACAATCGGCAAATCCTCCGTCTGCTTATAGCTTTCTGTAAGTAAAACTGCTCTGGCCGACTCAATCTCGGGCAGCTTCGCAAATGTCATTTCAAGAAGTTTATCAATACGCTCTGTTCTCTTTAAATCGGTAGTATCAAAGGTTTTCATAACGCTACTCTCCTATGTTACAATATATTATCTCTATTGTAACACAATATATTGAAAATTTCAATAACTATTTACAAGATATTGTGAGTTTTTGGAAATATTTTTCGCAGTCTATACAAAAACCACGGTATAAAACCGTGGTTTTAAAGCATTATATGGCGTCAAAAGCCTGTTTAAGGTCTGCTATAAGGTCTTCCTTGTCCTCAAGACCGCAGGACATTCTTACAAGACCCGCAGGAATACCGGCTGCAAGAAGCTGCTCATCCGTCATCTGGCGGTGGGTTGAGGTTGCCGGATTTAAGCAGCAGGTTCTCGCGTCTGCCACGTGAGTTTCTATCGCTGCAAGTTTCAGGTTTTTCATAAACTTCTCAGCAGCCTGTCTGCCGCCCTTTATCTCAAATGAAACAACACCGCAGCCGCCGTCGGGCATATACTTCATAGCTATGTCGTAGTATTTGTTTCCTTCAAGGTGCGGATAGCTTACGCTCTCTACCTTCGGGTGGTTCTGAAGGAATTTAGCAACTGCGAGACCGTTTTCCGCGTGACGCGGCATTCTTACGTGGAGTGATTCAAGTCCGAGGTTTAAGATAAACGCGTGCTGAGGCGACTGTATACAACCGAAATCGCGCATAAGCTGCGCGGTACACTTGGTTATAAACGCGCCCTCCTTGCCGAACTTCTCGGCATACGTAATGCCGTGATAGCTTTCGTCGGGAGTGGTAAGGCCGGGGAACTTATCAGCGTGCGCCATCCAGTCAAACTTGCCGCTGTCAATTATTGCGCCGCCGACAGCCGCACCGTGACCGTCCATATACTTAGTCGTTGAATGAGTTACAATATCTGCTCCCCACTCTATCGGGCGGCAGTGTACCGGTGTCGGGAATGTGTTGTCAACTATAAGCGGTACACCGTGTTCGTGAGCCGCCTTGGCATACTTTTCTATGTCAAGCACAGTAAGCGCCGGGTTTGCGATTGTTTCACCAAATACAGCGCGCGTGTTGTCCTTAAATGCATCGTTAAGCTCGTCCACGCTGCAGTCAGGCGAAACAAAGGTAACATCAATACCCATTTTTGCCATCGTAACTGCAATAAGGTTAAACGTTCCTCCGTAGATTGAAGAAGATGCCACTATATGACTGCCGGTTTCGCATATATTAAAGAGAGCGAAGAAGTTTGCTGCCTGTCCGGAGGACGTGAGCATTGCGGCTGTTCCGCCCTCTAATTCAGCTATTTTTGCAGCGACATAATCATTGGTAGGGTTCTGCAGCCTCGTATAGAAATAACCGCTCGCCTCAAGGTCAAACAGCTTGCCCATATCCTCGCTTGTGTCATACTTAAACGTTGTTGACTGTACAATCGGAATTTGGCGTGGCTCACCGTTTTTAGGCGTATAACCGGCCTGTACGCATTTTGTGTTGATTTTGTAATCACTCATATTCTATGTACCTCCAAAGTAATTTGATATCGAAAAACGAGGCGAAATGCCTCGTTTTTCGCTCATTGTTGTCATATGACAACGCATATGGCACCTCCGACCAGAGTCGAACTGGTGACTAGCCCTTAGGAGGGGCTTGTTATATCCACTTAACTACAGAGGCCCGCTTAAACAGTATAATATATTTCGGCAAAAATATCAAGTGTTTTATATATTCTTTTTTCTCGCAACCACCACAAGCCGCTCGTTCTGTGTGTTATACGCGCAAGTGGAAAGTGTTAAAAGACGTTCGCCGAATACCGGTGTTATGTCGGATTTTTGCATAGAAAGAGCCTTGACCTTTGAAATGTATTCGTTATATCGTTCCTCATTTGTTATATTTGCGTAATCGTAGTATTTAAACTCATTTTTCGAGCCTACTGTCGTTTTAAAAACAGAAAAAATCTCATACTGTCCGCGCTCTGTAAGAGTATCATAATTTATTACGGTATGCGACGTAAAAAAATCCTTGTCTGTATATTTCGAAAGTCCGGCAAACATTGAACCGTCTTTCATATTGTGCGCGTAAATTATGGTGTTAAGCCCATCATCACTGCATTCATAATCAATGAACGGTATACCGCTTGACTGCTTTTTCTTATAAAAATCACGGTTCAGGTAAAAGTCATTGTCCTTAGCCTTGACAACCGGATAATCAACCGGCGTTCCGTCAATCTTTATCCAGCCCTTAAAATCGTTATTTTTTTGATACAGTTCATCATACTGAACAAGCACGCCATCCTCGGCATACTGCTCCTCATACGCTCCCGAAGCGTCCTCCGGCGTCTTTGCCGTAACCTCTTTTCTTAACTCATCAAAGGTTTGTCTTGCCGAATTGAGGTCGTAAAAATACTTACCGAGGTATACAGCGCATATTAAAAACACACACAACAAAAGAGCCTGTATGACAGTCAGCTTTTTCTTCACTATCACACACGCCCTTTCCTGAAAATTATTTTATTTGTCTTTTCTTATACTCAATAAAACCTATGCCTGCAAGCGCGGCAACACCTATCACAACAATAAGTATAACCGGCGTTGTATCACCTGTTTTCGGATTATTTTTTGATGTTGAAGAAGTGTTTGTTTTACTGCTGTTTGCCGAGGAAGCAGCCGAAGGCTTTGCGGAAGGCGTCGGTGACGGAATAAGCGTCTGCGCCTTATGCGGAGTTAAAGTCGCTTCATTTTCAACAACAAGCCTCTCACCGTCAGACAGAGAAAGAACATATTCCTCTACACCATTAGTTGAAGCGTCACCCTTTTGCTTTAAAACGACAGACAATTTCACTATTCCATCCGGTGTATAGACACTCACCTTTCCCTTACCTGTCATTTTATATCTGTCCGCAGGAATATCTGTTCCCACAGCATATTCGCCCTTTTTCAATGTGCCTGCAACAGAGCCTGCAGGTTTTGGTGTGTTCTGCTGCACTGTATTTGCCGAAGGAGCAGGCGTCATCTTATTGTCATTATTCGCAGAATCACCATCATTGCTTTGTCCCTCTTCAACGTCGGCCTTGTTTTCGGAAGTTTCCACAATCTCCGATACGATACTCCAGTCAAGCTTTCTTGATGCATTTGCAACAGCAGTATTTTTGTTCAGACTCTTATCAACGGAAATTGTAAGATTGTATATTCTGTTTTCAGCAGAGTCTGTACTGTTTAACGTGCCGAGAGGTATATCCTTATAACTCTTTTGTTCGGTAGTATCCTCACTCTTCTCCTCGTCTGCGTCATATAGAACATCGCCGTTTGACGTAGTTACCTTTATTTTATAGTAATCCAGCGCTGCATATTCCTCCGGCGAAGGGGTCGCAAGTTTTTCAGGCTTCTCACTGCCGTTGTTCTTATCCGGAAGAGATAGTCTGATTTTAAATGCAACAGCTTTTTTGTCCGCGCTTAGACTTGAAATTGTAAGCGTTTGAACAACACTGTCCTGTTTCGAAAGCTCATCAATCTTCGTCATGAGTGATTTGATTGATTTAACAATTTCACCCGACGAAGCCGCGTCATACGAGTATGTAACCGGCGTTGAGTTTACTTCGTTATTTTTAATCGATATATTTGAAGTCGCGGCAAAAGCCGTAAACGATAGGTACAATATTATAACTGCCGTTATGAAAAACAAAAGCTTTTTCATAGTTCTTCTCTCCTTGTTATAGCCTATAATTATTTTTAATTATATCATATTTTTTTCACTTTGTCACTATTTTAATATGACATTATTATTACAATTTTATCCTGTTACATCTTTTCTCCGCCGGCATATTATATAACAGGTGGTGGTTAAAGATGGCTGAAATTATTATAACTGCTGTTATTTCTGTATTTTTTGTGATAGGCGTATATACAACTGTAAAAGAGATGTGGAGTCTGCTGACGGACAGCGACGAAGAAAAACCCCCGTAATACTGTAACGGGGGCTTTTAAAATCTGTTATTACTTTATTTTTGTTTCGTCCTTTTCAAGAACACCCTTTAGCGATGCAGCGAGTCCGGCTACGCCTTGTATTTCGGACGGAATTATAATCTTTGTAGCCTTACCGTCAGCCGCCTTTTCAAAACTTTCAAGCGATTTTATTGTGAGATACGCCTGACTTGGGTTTGCCTCGTTTATCTTTCTTATACCTTCTGCAACCGCGCTGCGGACAGTTATAATAGCTTCTGCCTGACCCTCAGCCTCCTTAATTGCGGCCTGTTTCTTTGCTTCAGCGCGCAGGATTGCGCTCTCCTTTTCACCCTCGGCGCGTAAGATAGCCGACTTTTTTTCACCCTCGGCACGTAAAATACTCTCACGTCTTTCACGCTCCGCCTTCATCTGTCTTTCCATCGCGTCCTGAATTTCCTTTGGCGGCATAATGTTTTTAAGCTCTACGCGGTTTATCTTAATGCCCCACGGGTCGGTAGCTTCATCAAGAATGGCGCGCATCTTTGTGTTTACAGTATCGCGTGAGGTCAGCGTTTCGTCAAGCTCCAGGTCACCTATGATATTACGAAGCGTTGTCGCGGTGAGGTTTTCCATTGCGAGCATAGGACGCTCAACACCGTATGCAAAAAGCTTCGGGTCGGTTATCTGATAGTAAACGACCGTGTCAATCTGCATTGTAACGTTATCCTTTGTGATAACCGCCTGCGGAGGGAAGTCAGCAACATGTTCCTTTAAGTTAACCTTCTTTGCAATTTTGTCAACAAACGGTATTTTAACGTGCAGTCCTACTCCCCAGCTTGCGTGATAGCCGCCGAAACGCTCAATAATATACGAGTGCGCCTGCGGTACGATTTTTATGTTTGAAATCAGTATCAAAAATACAAGTATCAATATAATCAAAAGCGCTATAATCATTTTTTATCTTCCTTTCTTTTTACAATCAGCTTTACGCCTTCCACCTTTAAAACAGTTACGGTTTCGCCCTCCTTTATTTCCTCGCCGCCGGCGGTTCTCATCGTCCACGTCATTCCGTTAATTTTGCCCTTGCCGTTTCCTTTGAGGTTATTTATATCCGCTGTAACAATCGCGTCCGCTCCTATAAGGCTGTCGACATTCGTTGCCTCCGTTTTGTTCCTGATGAGCTTCTTTGAAATGGGTCTCAGACACAAAAGGCATATTCCCGATACGGCGATAAATACAATTATTTGTATCGTAAAATCTGCTCCGACAGCCTTTGCAATAAGCGCGGCGGCTGCACCCAAAGCAAACCACACACTGACAATCTGATACGTGATCGCTTCAAGTACAACAAATACAACCAGCCCCAAAAGCCAAATCCAAGTAATTGTGTCCATATTCATTGCCTCCCTTCTTAATCATTATATCTCAATTTATTTTATTTATCAATATCATTCACACTTTTTTTTCAATTACATAATATATTACAAAAGCAAGAGGTGATAGCGTGAGGGAGCAGTGCTTCTTCACCGCCTATTTGTCCTTGAACAACGTGAAAGGATGATTTTTATGCTTAAAATTTGCACAAGAGGCGCACTCAAGGCTGCCGGTCTTGCCATTCTTGCGTTTTGCTTAGGCGTGCTGGCGGGGAAATTCCTCCCTCCCTTCTGGCTTGCCGTTATAGAAATGGCGATTTTGGCTGTTTTCGGGTATCTCTGCTTGTTCAGGTGGTAGAAAGGGGTTGTCATTATGAAGGTTGTTGTTCTGGAGGTTCCTAAGTTTTTGAGAGGTATTGTCAAAAAAATGTTCAAGATGTAAGAGAAAAAATCCGCCGGACGTAAGGTCTGACGGATTTTTTCTTAGATGAATTGAATTAGTTTTAACCAATTTTTAAGCGCTCCACTCCACTGCGCAGTATGCGGCACTTCATCGGCAAGTCCGAGCCCGTGGTGACCGTATGGATAAATATGCGCCTCAAACGGTACGTGCGCTTCGGCAAGCGCGGTAGCGTACATAAGCGAGTTCTGGCACGGAACAACCTCATCCTCAGATGTGTGCCATATAAACGTCTGCGGCGTGTTCGGCGTCACCTGCTTGTAAAGCGACATAAAGTCCTTTTCACCGGCAAACGGTCTCGGACCGATAAGATTGGCTCTTGAACCGTCGTGGCGGTACTCGTACATATCTATTACCGGATAGCATAAAATCGTCGCGTCGGGGCGGCAGCTTTCGCGGTCTATATTGTCCGTTGCCTGGTAAAAGTCTTTATCATAGTGAACAGAAACAGACGCCGCAAGGTGTCCTCCCGCGCTTGAACCCATAACGGCAATTTTATTCTTATCTATACCGTACTTATCCGCCATTGCGCGAACATATTTAACGGCGCGCATCGCATCGGAAATTTCTGCAGGATGCTTGTACGGCGCGACACGGTAATCAACAACAAACGCAGTAACGCCTATAGAATTAAACCACTCTGCATAGCCCTTACCCTCGTGCTCCGCGCGCACAGAATAGCCGCCGCCGGGGAAAATCACAACGGCGCAGTCGGATTGCGCCTGATATGCTGTAATCGTCGGCTTGCGAGGTTCATTATTTTGCTCTTCTATAAATTCCTCGTTCCAATAGGGTATTTCACTTGACCATAAGTTCTCCATCACTGTATCCCCCTTTTACTGATTGTCTTGCACATATTTTTCGAACGCTTCCGTAAATTCGGTTACTTTGCTGTTTTTCATAGTAAAGTCAATCTTACCGTTACGCTCTATTGCGCACCGCAAATCACCCGTTTTCTTTATTTCAATCACCGTATCATCACTGTCATCAATACAGTCATAAGTGATTTTCAGCACTGTTTCGCCCGTTTCAATTCCGGTATAAACATTGTCGGCAGATATACTTATAAGGCTTTCGTATATTGCTTGTGTCGCAGCAGTATCGGCAGACTTATCGTCCAGCTTAAAGCTGTACTTGTTGTCACCGCTCTTTGATATATCCAGCTTGTGAATATTGTTGCCGTATTCAAGTGTAACGGTTTTTACCTTCGCAATGTTTACAAGAAGCTGCATTTTGCTTACAATATTAAATGCCGTATCGTCAACAAACGAAATATCCTCCGTCGGAACTTTGTATACTCTGCCGTCATATCTGACATATGTTTCATTGCCGACAGAAGCGCCTATTTCAAGGATTTCAGACTTCTCCGCGCCGTATTTGCCGGTTACATTATCAAACGGCGTAATAGTAAGCATAAGACGCGTATCTTTTTCTTTAAATCCGCCGTCTGCATCTTCAATCGGAGTGGTAATCTCAATTTTACTTAACGGTTCAATAAGTTTGTTATCAATATAATCATCATTTGCCGCGCTTTTATACGGGGAGAGCATTTCCCATACAACAGGTGAATACTTGTCTATATCTTTACGCACTCTTAACTCAATCGTATCTGCGGGACGTTCGATTTTTATTCCGCTTATATCTGCAGGCTCTATTTTAAGGCGGTTAAAATCGGTGTAATATGACACGGGACGCAAAATCACTTCCACCTTATAAGAATAAACCGTATAAACGCTGCTGTCACCTTCGCGCATTACAAAATATTCGCCGAGGGTCGGGCTCAGACTGCCTATATAAAGCTTAATTTTTCCGCCGTCCTTTTTCGCCAAGGTAACGGTTGTCTTTGGTTCGGACAAGCCATATTCCGATAAATCCTTTGGATTGTCATACTTGTTTTTTGACGTGAGGTTTGATACTGTGCCGACAAGCTCATAAGCCTTTGCCGACGAAACCTCACCGTTGTCAAAGCCGGTTATTGTCCAATCCGAATCACCGCTGTTTACCGCTTCCAAATTGACTGTCTCAGACTCAACCTTGACGGAGGAAAGCGTTTCCGCAGCTTCGGAAACAATTACATACGCGTCCTTATTATTATCCGTCACTTTATTGTTATCGCCCTTGTTAATTCCAAGTACAACAAACGTTGCGGCTGCCAAAAGTACAATAAGCGCAAGTGATATTATCAAACCTTTTTTGCCCTTAATCATAGATTTCTCCTTTTAAACCAGACCACAATACCGCATAGCAACACTACAACCGGTATAAGTCCTACTACAATAATCATCACAATCCTTGCAGCCGACTCTGAAATATATATCCTGCTGCCGAGTATCGGCTTGGCGTCTGTATAGAATTCGCTGCCTTCTCCCGTGGTATATTCCGTTAAATTCATAAAGTAATCGTAATTTACAAGGCCCTGTACGCGTGATGGGTCTATTGTCAGAAGCATTGTTGTTCCGGAAACGTATACAGAGGAATTATGTTTTGAATCCGTTGCAAGCGCGGCAATCGGATATGATTGGGTTTTAGCGCCGTCGTTTTTTGAAAGCGTCGTTTCGTCGCTTGAAGGATACGCCTTATCTGTGGTTGTGAGAACCGGTACTGTCTGTATGTCGCCGTTATACTCATACTTCGGCGTTACAACCCTTGCAAAAGGCGT
>JAFQYK010000322.1 GCA_017406485.1 Clostridia bacterium | reverse complement strand
TTATCGACCACCTCCGCAACGAGCTTAAAAACCGTCATATCCGCCGTATGCAGGAGGGCAGATGTACGGTAGAACAGGGCTTCATTTTCACCGATTACATAACAGCGCTTGAAAAGATTGCCGACCACTGCTCGAACGTCGCGGCGGCGATTATTGAGCTTAACGAGGCAAATTACGACGTACACAGCGTTATGTCGTCACGCCGCGGCAATGAGAGATATAAGGAAATGTATGTTGATTACAGTAAGAAATACGCGCTGCCGTTCTCGGCTTCATCTGACCTGGAGAATGAAGCAAATGGATAAGATTTTTTGTGTTGAAGACGATGAGAGCATAAGAGATTTGATTTTGTACGCGCTTAAATCAGCAGGGTTTGAAGCTGAGGGATTTGAAAGCGCGGTTGAGTTTGAGGCGCGTTTAGCAGGATGCGTTCCGTCTATGGCGCTTCTTGATATTATGCTGCCGGACAAGGACGGTATTAAGATTTTAAAGGATATCCGCGCAAATGAAGCGACCGGAAATATGCCGGTTATAATGATTACGGCAAAGGGTACGGAGCTTGACAAGGTCAGGGGGTTAGAGAGCGGCGCGGACGACTACATTACTAAGCCGTTTGGCGTTATGGAGCTTATTTCGCGCATAAAGGCGGTTCTGAGAAGAAGCGGAGTTAAGGCGGATACTGTGCTTGAATATGACGGTATCGCGCTCAACGTAAAAAGCCGCACACTGACCGTTGACGGCGCGGATATTGAGCTTACGTATAAGGAATTTGAGCTGCTGCGGCTGCTTATGGAGCAAAGAGGCAGCGCGGTGGAGCGCGGCGTTTTGCTCGACAAAATTTGGGGCTACCACTTTGAAGGTGAGAGCCGCACGCTTGATGTGCATATAGGCAGCCTGCGCCACAAGCTGGGCGAAAAGGGCGCGCTGATTAAGACGATAAGGAATGTGGGATACAAGATATGAGTGAAGAAAAGAAAAGGGAAATGTACAAAGCGCTTGGGCGCTTTTTGCATATAGAGGAAAAACCGGACAATACGGACAGCGGCAAGGATAAGGCGGATATTGAGCGTATGCGCCGCGAATTTACGGCGAGCGCGTCACACGAGCTTAAAACGCCGCTTACGACCATTTCCGGCTATGCGGAGATGATGGCGAACGGTATGGTAAAGCCGGCGGATATGAGGGAATTCAGCCTTAAAATCTATAAGGAGTCGTCGCGTATGCTGCGGCTTATCGACGATATTATAAACCTTTCCGAGCTGGACGAGGGCGCGGGGATTGAAAATCCCGAAAAGGTTGACCTTGCGCAAATTGCGGGCGAGGCGATACTCGTTTATGAAAAGGCGGCAAAGGAAAAGGGTATACAAATATTTTTCAGCCACGAGCCGACATATATTATGGGCGACGCAATACTTATAGGCGAGCTTGTTTCCAATCTTTTGGACAACGCCGTAAAGTACAGCGGCGAGGGCGGCAGGATACGCGTGTTCGTCGGTGACACTACAAAGGGCGCGGAGATAAGCGTCAAAGACAGCGGCATAGGTATACCGGAAAAGGATAAGGAGCGCATATTTGAACGGTTTTACCGAGTGGATAAGAGCCGCTCAAAACGTGTAGGCGGTACGGGACTGGGATTGTCAATAGTAAAGCACATCTGCGCGCTGCACTCTGCCGATATACGCGTAAAGAGCGAGGTCGGCAAAGGCTCGACCTTTTACGTAACGTTTCCGAAATAAACCCGTAAAACCAGCGTTTTTGACATCTTCCGCGATATATGGTAAAATACTCACATAATTCTGACGGGAGGGAATTTTCTTGGTATTTTCAAGCCTGATATTTCTGTGTATATTCCTGCCCGCTGTACTCGTATTATACAATATATCAAGGAATGTCACATATAAAAATATCATACTTGTTACCGCCTCGCTGTTTTTCTACGCGTGGGGCGAGCCTGTCTGGGTGGTTCTGCTTCTTGTGAGTACGCTTGTGGACTACATCAACGGGCGTATAATTGACAAATACTATGCCGGAGCCGGTGCGACAATAGCGCTTGCTGTGTCGCTTACGATAAATCTCGGGCTTCTTTTTGTGTTTAAATACTCCGGCTTCTTAATTGATAACATAAATTTTATATGCGGAATAAACCTTCCTAACCCTAACCCTGCATTGCCAATCGGTATTTCATTCTACACGTTCCAGACGCTTTCATATACTATAGATATGTACCGGGGCAGAACAAAGGTTCAGAAGTCGTATTTAAAATACCTAACCTACGTTTCAATGTTTCCGCAGCTTGTGACAGGTCCTATCGTGCGCTACAGCTCGATTGCCGACCAGCTCACGGAAAGAAGGCAGACGGCGGAGGATTTTGCATACGGTATAAAACGGTTTACGGCAGGACTATGCAAAAAGGTTATTCTTGCAAATAACGCCGGAACAATCGCGACAATGCTTCTCGGCACAAC
>JAFQYK010000036.1 GCA_017406485.1 Clostridia bacterium | reverse complement strand
TTTAATTGTGTTGTAAATGTATTAAAAAACCACATAAAGGCGGAATTTTACACTAACATTATGTATTCTACCACATTTCCGCGCCAAATACTACACTTTTTTATGAATTTTTTGTTAATTTGGATATTTTTACTTGTTTTATAGGCGCTATGCAATATATAAGTAGCTTTTTAACAAGAAAAAGACCGCCTGAGCAGTCTTAAATGTCGAGTATTTTTGTAGTGAGTTTTCCGTTGTCAATCTCGGCTATGGCATACGTTCTTGAAAAGCGCACGCTGCCGGGGTTTATAATCGTCATACCGTCCGAGTAATCGGTGTAGGGTATATGTGTGTGACCGAAAATCACGAGGTCGGCGCCTTTTTTCTTTGCCTTCTCGCGCAGCGTAACATAGGTGCGCTCATACTTGACGTGCTGCTCGTGGCCGTGGGTAACGTAGATTTTAATGCCCTCCGTCACAAACAGCAGCTCGGACGAGGCGCGGGAGAGGAGGTCGTTGTTGCCCTTGACGTAGTATATGGGCAGGTCGGGGTAGATATACGATAAATCCTCCGCGTCACGCGTATAGTCGCCCGCGTGAATAACCGCGTCAACGCGGGGAGTGTTGTTTATTATAGAAAGACACGGGTCGGTATAGCCGTGTGTGTCCGAAAAAATCAATATCCGTTTCATAACATTCTCCTTTGCATTACTATACCATACCAAACCGTCAATGTCAAAAGAAACTGTATTTGTCGAACGTTTTTTGTGATTTGACAACCGTTTTTGACAAAAAGCGCACCGCGGTGGTGGTATAATTTATCCGCTATACGTAATGGAGGAAAATAAAATGAATTTGCCTGAGATAAATAACAGATTGACTGTGGACAACCTTCGCGCGCCTAATTGGCGGGACGCGCTTATTTGCGGTATGCTTTTTCTTGCCTCGCGCGCGCAGGTACTCGGTATGTTTCCGTTTGGCCCCGCGTTTTTTGCAGCGTGCTTCGACAAAAGCATAGCGTATCTTGGCGTGGCGTCAATGGCTCTTGCGCTCATAACAGGCGGCGCGAGTATGGTTATAGTAAAATACCTCACGTCCGCGCTCGTTTTCTGGATATATTCGCGCGTGGTCAAAAAGAATTCGGTCGTGCTTGATTCTGTGGCGGCAGGCGGTTCTCTTCTTTTGGGCGGACTTATGTTTATGCTATACCGCTTTGACGGTATTTTTGACCTTTTGCTTTTGGTGGTTGAGTCAGTTATAGCAGGTATGATGTACATAATATTTAAAAAGGCGGAGGGCTTTATGGCAAGCCGCAAAACGCGTATGCGAGCGGCTCAGGACGAAATAATCAGCATTGCCGTAAGCGCGGGCGTGCTTATAACCGGTCTTGGCGGAATAGCCATACCGCCGGGGATTGGGATTGCGGATGTGTTGAGTGTGTATGCGGTACTGTGCATAGCATATCACACGTCACTCACCGCCGCCGGAAGCGGAGGCCTAAGTATAGGCTTCCTCGCCTCAATGTCCTATCCGTCAGCGGTGGTTACAATGGGTATCTTCGGCATAAGCGCGCTGTTTGCAAATCTTTTAAAGGGCTTCGGCAGGTTTGGCGTAGCGCTCGGCTTTTTAGCGGGCGGCTCAATCGCGCTTTTGTATGCCGGAAATACCTTTGACCTGCCCGTATCTATTCTTGAAATTTCTCTCGGCGCGTCCTTTTTTGCGCTTACACCCAAGAAAATACACGATATGATCGGAACGCTTTTTACGCGTTCAATAAAGCTTGAATCGCTCGACGCCGATGTGCGCGTAAGGGAATACCTCACAATGCGTCTTGAAAAAACGGCCGAGGCGTTTAAAAGCCTTGAAGAATGCTTTGCAGCCGTATCTCAAAAGCGGCTAAAGGCATACAACAAGGAGGTCGGCGCGCTTTTTGACGAAACGGCGGACCGCGTCTGCGACGGCTGCCCGAACGCGGTAAAGTGCTGGCAGAAGGATTTTGCGAGGACGTACAAAAACATAATGCTGCTTTTAAGCACAATCGAGGAAAAGGGCATACTTACGCTTGACAACGTGCCGCCCGCGTTCCGTGAACGGTGTATACGCACGGAGCTTTTTGTCGTGGAGTTTAACCACGTTTACGAGCTTTATAAAAAGCAGCTTGTCCGCGTGGGTGAAGCGGCTGTGTCGCGCGACCTGGTTGCAAGGCAGTACCGCGAGGTTGCCGCGCTTATGGACGAAATGGCGGGGAGAATAACCGAGGGATTTGAATTTAAGGAAAGCGCGGAAAATGAGATAGCCAACGAGCTTGTGAAATACGATATAACCGCGTTTGAGGTGAGCGTTGTCGAGGGCGCAAACGGCAGAATAGAGGTTTATTTGCGCGTGAATAAGCCGTCGGAAAGGCAGAAAATCATATCCGTATTGGAGGAGGTTCTCGAAACGCCGATGGAGTACGACGAGGAAGGCTCCGATGCGGCAATGCGCTTTGTGTCCCGCGCAAAGTACAGCGTAGATATTGCGATACGACAGACGCGCCGTGACTTTTCGGACGTGTCGGGCGACGGTGCTGACAGCTTTATGTCGGAGGATTACAAATACTATATCGTTATAGCCGACGGTATGGGCAGCGGCAAGCTGGCTATGTCGGAAAGCCATATGACTCTGCGGCTTCTTCGCGAATTTTTAATGTCGGGTTTTGCGGTAAAAACCGCGCTTGATATGATAAACTCTGCGTTGTGCCTGAAACTTGATTATGAAAGCTTTTCAACCATTGACCTGCTCTCCATTGACCTTATGACCGGTATTTGCGAGTTCTACAAAATAGGAAGCGCGGAAAGCGTAATACTTCACGGCGCAAATGTGGAAACGATATTCTCCGTATCGCTGCCGGTCGGAATTTCGGAGGGCATACACGCGGAGAGTCAAACCAAAAAACTCGGTGACGGCGACACAATACTGATGATGACGGACGGCGTGAGCGAGGCAGGCTTCGGCACGGCGCGTACAGACTGGATAAAGAAGGAGATACAAAAGCCGTTTGATGTGATGGATGAGATGGCGGAGGCCGTTATGGAAACGGCGGTCAAGAAAAGCCGCGGCACGATTGCAGATGATATGACCGTTGCGGCGGTGCGTCTTGTGGAAAACTAAGCATTGACAAACAAAATAAACCGTGATATAATACACCCCGAACTTAATATAAAGGCAATGAAAAGACAAAGTAGCATATGTTTCGCCAGAGAGAGAGCGTAGGTTAATGAGCTGAAAGCCGGCGCGGTAAGAGCATATTGTGAAATTTCATCTTGGAGCTTTGCGGGTGAAAATAAGTAGTCCGTGACGGGTTGCGCCGTTATACGTCAAAGAGTGCCGCGCCAAGGCGCGGAAGTCGGGTGGTACCGCGGAGTCAGAGATTACACGCTTCGTCCTGTGACCGTAAGGTTATAGACGAAGTGTTTTTAATTGCAAAGAAAGGACTGTAAAAATGAAACAGAAGCTTGAAGAAATCAAGGCTGCGGCCATAAGTGTGCTGCAAAGTGCGTCTGATATTGACGCATTAGAGGAAGCGAGAATAAAGTTTCTCGGTAAAAAAGGCGAGCTGACCGCCGTATTAAAGGGTATGGGCGCGCTTAGCGCCGAGGAACGCCCGAAGATAGGCGCGCTTGCGAACGAGATACGCGCGCAGGTGGAAGGACAGATTGAAAGCAAAAAGGCTGAAATCGCGGCAAAGCTGGAAGAAGCAAAGCTCGCGGCAGAGGTAATAGATGTAACTATGCCCGGTAAATCGCAGGAAAGGGGAGAATTACATCCCTTAACAAAGGTTATGAACAACATCAAGGACACCTTTATCGGTATGGGCTTTGAGATTGCGGACGGCCCCGAGGTGGAGCTTGACTACTACAATTTTGAAGCGCTTAACATCCCCCCGAACCACCCTGCAAGAGATACGCAGGACACCTTCTATATCTCGGATAATGTAGTTTTAAGAACGCAGACATCGGGTATGCAGGTGCGCGTTATGGAAAAGACCAAGCCGCCGATCAGAATTATCGCGCCCGGCAAGGTTTACAGAAGCGACGCGGTTGACGCTACACATTCACCGGTGTTCCATCAGATTGAGGGACTTGTCGTTGACAAGGGCGTCACAATGGCGGATTTGAAGGGTACGCTTGAAATGTTTATCCACCGTCTTTACGGCAATGAAACAAAGGTTCGTTTCCGTCCGCACCACTTCCCGTTCACGGAGCCTTCGGCAGAGCTTGATATTTCGTGCTTCAAGTGCGGCGGCAAGGGCTGCGGTATGTGCAAGGGCGAGGGCTGGATTGAGATTTTGGGCTGCGGTATGGTACACCCGAAGGTTCTCGCAAACTGCGGCATTGACCCCGAGATATATTCCGGTTTCGCATTCGGTATCGGACTTGAAAGAATTGCAATGGGTAAGTATGATATAAATGACCTCAGACTGTTCTTTGAGAACGTTTTGAGATTTTTAAAGCAGTTTTAATTGAGGGGAGGAATGAAAAATGAATTTACCATTATCTTGGCTTAAGGATTATATGGATATAGATGTCACACCGAAGGAATATTCGGACGCGATGACGATGAGTGGCTCCAAGGTTGAGGGCTATGAAAGCATGGGCGACAGCGTGCAGAATGTCGTTACAGGTAAGGTTTTAACCTGCGAGGATCACCCTGACAGCGACCACCTTCACATCACAACGGTTGACGCGGGAACGGGCGAGGTTTTACAAATCGTCTGCGGCGCGCCGAACTGTAAGGCAGGTATAATCGTACCTGTTGCGCTTGTGGGCGCGGAGCTGCCGGGCGGAAAGATTAAGAAGGGTAAGATACGCGGCGTGGAGTCAAGCGGTATGCTCTGCTCACACGACGAGCTTGGCATTACAGAGGATATGCTCGGCTATGAACCGGAGTACGGAATTTTGGTACTGCCCGAGGATACGCCGATTGGTAAGGATATTCGTGACATATTCGGTATGAATGAAACGGTTGTTGAGTTTGAGATAACCTCAAACCGCCCCGACTGCTTCAGCATAATCGGCTTGGCTAGAGAAACAGCGGCAACCTTTGGCAAGAAGTTTACCATTCCCGAAGTAAAGTTTAACGAGAACAGCGAAAATATAGCCGACACGATAAGCGTTGAGGTACTCGATAAGGACAAGTGCAAGCGTTACTGCGCGAGAATGGTCAAGAACGTAAAAATCGCTCCGTCACCGTCGTGGATGCAGCAGAGATTGACTGCGTGCGGCGTAAGACCGATAAACAACATAGTTGACATCACAAACTATGTGCTTTTGGAATACGGTCAGCCTATGCATGCGTTTGATTTACGCGACCTTGAGGATAACAAAATAATCGTTCGCCGCGCTAAGGACGGCGAGGTTATAAAGACGCTTGACGAGCAGGATAGAAAACTCACCAATAACGACCTTGTAATTGCCGACGGCAATAGAGCCGTTGCAATCGCGGGTGTTATGGGCGGCTTTAACAGCGAGGTAAAGGACGACACAACAACAGTTGTATTCGAAAGCGCGACCTTTGACGCGGCTTCGGTACGTCTTACGGCGCAGCGCGTCGGACTTAGGACAGAGTCGTCATCACGCTATGAAAAGGGACTTGACTATAACAACACCGTACCGGCAGTTGAGCGCGCGTGTCAGCTTGTTGAGGAATTAGGCTGCGGTGAGGTGGTAGGCGGTATGATTGACGTTATGGGTAACGTAAAGGATATGGAAACGCTGCCGTTCCGTCCGGAAAAGATAAACGCGTTTTTGGGTACCGATATTCCGACAGAGGATATGGTTAAGATATTTAACGCGCTTGAAATTGCGGTTGACACCGATAAAATGACAGTTACGCCGCCGTCCTTCAGACCCGACCTTGAGGGCGAGGCTGATATAGCGGAGGAGGTTGCGAGATTTTACGGCTACGATAAAATCCCGACAACACTTCTTTCGGGTGAAGCAACGTGCGGTATGAAGAACGACCGCCAAAAGGCGCAGGACGCAATCGGTGAGAGTCTTAATGCGCAGGGAATGTACGAGATTTATACCTACACCTTTGTAAGTCCGTCTATATTTGACAAGCTGAATATTCCGGCTGACAGTGACCTTAGAAATGTCGTCAAAATAACAAACCCGCTCGGCGAGGATACCTCCGTTATGCGTACAACGACAATCGCGAGTATGCTTGAAATCCTGGCGCGTAATTACAACTACAGAAATGCAGCCGCAAAGCTTTACGAAATAGGCAAGGTATTTATCCCGACAGGTGAGGAGCTGCCGAACGAGCCGTACAAAATCACAATGGGTATGTACGGAAATAAGGTAGACTTCTATGACATTAAGGGCATTTGCGAGAGCCTGTTTGCCGATCTGAATGTAAACAAGGTTAAGTATGAAGCTGTAACCGACAACCCGACCTTCCACCCCGGTCGCTGCGCTAAAATCACTGCAGGCGGAAAGACGCTCGGTATAATCGGCGAAATCCATCCTGCAGTAACGAGAAAATTCGGTATTGAAATGCCTGTTTACATTGGTGAGCTTGACTTTGAGAGCGTGTTCCTGAACATTAACACAAACATTAAATTCACCGAGTTGCCGAAGTTCCCGGCGGTTACGCGTGACATTGCGGTGCTCGTTGACAAGACCACGCCTGTTGCCGACATAGAGGAAATAATAGTACGCGCGTCAAAGAATTTGGAAAGCGTAAAGCTGTTTGACGTGTACGAGGGTGACAAGATACCCGAGGACAAAAAGAGTGTCGCGTATAACATCGTATACCGCGCCGCTGACCGTAGCCTTACCGGCGAGGAGGTACAGAAATCCTTTGACAAGGCGGTAAGAAGCCTTGAACACCAATTAGGCGCTCAACTCAGATAAGCAAAAAA
Source organism: Clostridia bacterium (assembly GCA_017406485.1). GTDB lineage: Bacteria > Bacillota > Clostridia > UBA1381 > UBA1381 > Hominilimicola. The sequence goes on along the minus strand of JAFQYK010000036.1, from coordinate 3,567 downwards.
TAGCTGTCGCATTGCGGCAGCTATTTTGAATTTTTAACATAATTTTGTCAAAAAAAGTTCATAAAACGGTAATTTGACAACTTGAAAATTATTTGATATAATATACAATGTATAAGTTTGTGAAATGAGGTGATGAGCTTGAAAATGCGAAAAAAAGCTGTATTATGCGCGATAATCGCGGCGATAATACTTTCTTCTGCCGCGCACTTCACAAAAACAAACGAAGCCGCGCTTGCGCTCACGCCTATAACGGAGAGCGAGGCATTGTCAAGAGCCGTCACGCTTTATGAGCAGCTTGCGGGTGATGAAATCGATGTTCCTGCCGAGCTTGTCGACGAGGGAATAAGCGATGAAATGGTTAAAGCCGTAATGCTCGGTTACATAAATCTTGATGATACATACGCCGCGCTCCATAGCGGTACGATACGCAGACAGGACTTTTTCTCAATTTTGTACAAAACCATCATCCGTATGGATGACAGCTATATTATATATGAGGATGAGGCAAACGCTATCTTAAATGAGTGTTATGACAACGCGTACATAGACGAGGAAAACCGTATTGCCTACGCCTTTATGATGAAGCAGGGGCTTGTGACCTCCCATTACGGCTCTGACCCTATGGGTGAGCTTTCGCAGGAGGAATGTGAGACACTTGTTCAGCATACATATGACTTTTTCGCAAAGGACGTTACGGTTAAAATAGGCATTGCCGATATAACCGTCGGCGCAAATGTGTCAACCGTGACGGATGTTTTAGGCACGCCGAACCGTATCGACAGGACGGAATACGGTTTTGACTGGTACGTTTACAATTCAGATTATGAGACGTTTTGTATGGTCGGTGTAGAGGCGGACAGAATATGCGCCGTGTTTACGAATTCGCCGCTCTTTGATATAAACGGCATAAACGCGGGTGACGATTTCGCATATACCGCCGATTATGAGGATAACCGCTGCTTCAGGTTCTATCCGACAGCGGACGGCAAGGTTGACAGCGTTCTCTATAACCCGCGCTACCGTCAGATAGACACCAGTGCGGCGGTAAAACGTTCAAAATCCTTGCTGCTTTTAGATATGATAAATGCGGAGCGCGCGAAAAACGGCAGAGAGATATATGCCGAGGATGCCGATCTTTCAAGCGATGCGTGGCTCGCGCAGGTAAGCGTGGCAACCGCCGAAGCAAACGAGGTTGTAACGCAGTCGGGATACGATATTTTCTCGGTTTACCGACAGATGGTTGCCGAGGATAATGAAATTCTGACGCAGGACACCGACTACATAACACCGCTCGGAATAACCAGCTCAAATGACCTGTCGGGCGGCGTAAAGACGAGTATAATTTCCGATACCGAAAGAGAAGCCGAAAAGGGCGAAATAACCTTTGCTGAAATGCCGGAAAGGAATTATACCGTAAACGAGATTGACGAGGTAACAACGCCGGTACTGCTTTCCCCGAAAACGGAGAACATATATGAAGAAGGCGACGATGTTGTAATAGAGCTTGCGGCGCAGGCTGCAACACGCTATCATATTGAGATGTTCGATGTTGAAAACGACGAATACGCCGTAAATGAATATCTTGTTACTGACAAAACCGAAATCACACTGCCGGGCGCGCTGTTTAAAAACGGCCGCGACTACAGGCTTGTTGTGAGCGCGATAACGCCGGACGGCGAGTCGCTCGCAGGCGAGGAGGTTCTCGTAAGCTACGGCAGCGCGTACGATACGGGCGTGGAGATAATCGCGCCGTACAATGACGGTATTTTGGATGATGATTATCTTGACGTTACGTGGAAATCGGATGAATATCACGACTTTTATGTTGACCTCTATAATCAGGACGGCGAGCTTGTCTACAGCAAGGTTGTAGAAAACGGCTATGAGGCGCAGATAAAGGGCATTGACGGCGGAAAATACTTCCTGTACGTCACGGCCTTAAGACGCGGAACAAGGGTTGAAAAGGCGCAGGACAAGGTTGTCTTTACGTCTAAGCTCCCCGAACCGGTAATAAACGAAATAATCCTTGAAAAGGATGATATATACTACTACGTCTATGAGAACGAGGAAATGGGTTTGCTCTATTTCTATGATGAAGAGCTTGTGGACGTACAGGAGGGCGGAGAAACCGTCACAAAGAAGAAAATCATACAGAAGCAGGTCAAGTCAACCGCCGGCTACCGTAAACTTGCGAAGTATCGCTCAAAGCCGGAAAGTACAACCGGTGATCCGACCATTATGCAGCATGCATTCCTTTTGTATGACGGAAGTAAGGGCAGCGCTATTGTAAACGAGGCGGCAAAATACATCGGTATTCCGTATGTATGGGGCGGTGAAACACCTTCGGGATTTGACTGCTCGGGACTCGTGAAGTACGTTCTCAGCTCGCTCGGCATAAACGTAAACCGTGTTGCAGAGGATCAGTTCAAGAACGGCGTCAGCGTAAACCGCGACGAGCTGCAGCCCGGCGACCTTGTCTTCTTTGAACAGAACGGCTATATCCACCACGTTGGTATCTATGTCGGCGGCGGTATGATGATACACGCTCCGCATACCGGTGATGTAGTGAAATATCAGTCTATTGACACGGATTATTACCGCAGCGAATATGCGGGCGCAAGACGCGTTTATTAAAATAATAGCACATAAACTGTTCAGGGGGAGACTTAAATGACAACTGAATTGAAGGCGTGTACAAACGCGCGCTACAGACGCACTAATACGATTATAATAGGTATTGCGGGCGCGCTCACACTGCTCTCGCTCATTATGGCGATTGTGAGTATTGCGCGCGGTGAGTTTCTGTTTATGACGGCTTGGCTCATTGCAATGATACTGTTGGGAACGTATATAATTATTCGTATCAACACTATTTTCGCAACATCAGTTTCGACCGATATGGTCAATCTCTATATGAAGAACTGGGATAACGATTTTCTTCCGTATGACTACGGCAACAAAATTAAGATTTTAAGCGAGTTCATACCGGCAAAGACAAAAACGCTGGAAATACCTCTCGGTGAGATACGAGTGGCTATGATTGGCACGAAAAACTTTATAAAGCGCAACCTTGAAACGGAAACGGCTTTTTCAAAAAATGTAAGAGCGCTTGAGAACTCAAAGGATTTTTACAGAAAGCGTACAATTTCCAGTATGGATATTTTCTATGTTGAAACGTATGACGGCGACTGCTGTTATATGCCGGTGGTGCAGTTTGACACAAAGGAGCTTGCAAAGATTTTGCACGCAATGCGCCGCCGAAATCCCGAGCTGATAATAAAATCCGGACTTCGCGCATTTAAAAGACTTGCGTCTGAATAATTTAGAAGGACAGGCAAACTTGCCTGTCCTTTTACGTTCTGTTATAAAAGTTTTCCGTTTCCCAAATCGGCAATAACAGCCGCGATCGCATTGTCGTTGTTCCCAACGGTTATATAATCCGCCGCGTCTTTTACAATATCAACCGCATTTTCAACAGCCACGCCGCAGCCTGCCGCTTTAATCATTTCAAGGTCGTTTTCGTTGTCGCCGCACGCTATGACGCGCGTAAGCGGCACATCAAGTATT
>JAFQYK010000321.1 GCA_017406485.1 Clostridia bacterium | reverse complement strand
GCTCAGCGCTTTTGACAGCTACAGCTCACGGCTGAGAGCCGCAAGCATTCAGGATAAGGTTGAGGTAAGGGGAATTCTAAACGGCTATATAGGCTGATATTTTTATGAATGTAAAAGGCTGATGCGATTGCATCAGCCTTTTTGTGTATGTTCTCAGAACAGCTTGTTATTGCCCGTTGTTTCTGCCGTTATCGGCGCTATAACAGGTGAGCTGTTTCCGTTTTCCCATATGAATACTTTATAGCTTTCCGTTCCGCTTACAGCAGGCTTTGTGATTGTTGCCTTATTATTTGTAAACGGTACTATATTAACACTCTTTAATGCTGTGCCGTCATATACTGCCACGTAAGCAGATAATTCGGGAACAGGCACATCTGTAAGTCCCTCAGCAAGCGATACTTCAAACTCAACGCTGTTTGCGTCCGCGCCTGCCTTTTTCTCTATCCTGATATTCTGACCCTGAAGAAGATCGAGGAATACCTGTGTGGGAGCCGGCGGTGTTACCTCGGTAAGCTTTGCGGAAATCGTTTCTGCTGTCTTGTCATCAGAAACTGTTATGCTCGCGGGTGATGCGTCTGCTTTTTCGTAGCCGGTGGTGTAGGTTACGTCAAAGGTGTATTCTCCGGCGAGTACGTCCGTAAAGGTGTAGGTGTTGCCGCTCTTTGTACCGGTAATCGTGCCGAGCTTTACGTCCTCTATACCCTCGCCGCCTGTGATGGTTACGGTGTACTTCTGTACTACGGGTTTTTTATATGTTACTGACACATCCGAAACGGTAAACGCCTCACCGCCGAAGTATACAGCCATATTGAGCTTGCCCTTTTCATATGATGACGGGAAGGTTTCAAATGTATACGTGGCAAGCGCATTTGTTCCCTTTCCTGTAGCAGTTATAGTTTGATTTTTGTAATCTATCGTAACCGTAACATAGGCAGGCTCGCCGTTCTTTGTAAAGTTACCGGTCGCATTGAGCCACTGGTCGGGGCCGTTTGACGCGCCGCTGTATTTCTGAGCGCTGTCAACCATATCAAGCTGGTTCCAATGACCGAGCTTTGCGAGAACAAATCTCGAATTTACGCCGCTCTGTTTTACCGTGTCAGACGGAGTATCCGAAAGAATATCTATAAAGCTATTGCCGGAGGTTTTGTCATCCTGATTGACAGTGAGCGTATAGCTTACGGTTATTACATCGCTGCTCGTTATAATGTCCTCCGCGCCGTTTGCCTTTGCAAGAGCGATAAGGTCAAACTTTTCAACGGTTTTGTTATCTGTTGAAGACGCTGTTATACCCGTGGTTATAGTATCATCAACAATTTTCTGTGCTGTTACGGCAAGCGGTACGTTTACGCCGGTTTTGCCGTTAACTGTCGTCTTACCTGCCTCGGGAGAGGTAATCGTGAAGTCGTCGCTTTCCGAGGAAATCTCAACGTCGTAGTCAATACCGGAAGCAGAAGCAGGGATGTTCTCTATCGTTGCTGTTACGGTTCTGCTGCCCAAGGGCATTGTTATTGTCTGGCTCTTTATGAGCGCGCCGCCCTTTTTGATTGTTACCGCGTATTCTACAGCCGCTTCGGGCGCAACTGACGCTGTGATGGTTACGGGGATATTGAATACGTTTTCTGTGTCTGTCGAAGCAGCTATTGTTACGGGTATCTCTTTCTTATCTCCATAACCTGTTGTCTTGTTGCGCGCATAGAGGATAACCGAGCTGTCTATTGAGCTTTCGCCAAGCGCCGGACGTACAACCGTCAGCTTTGTGCCGTCCTCTGATACGATAGCATTTGTAGAGTTGCTTTCCCAGTGGAATTCTATGTTGTTATCTGTCGGCGTGGGAAGTGTAATCTCGCTTGTGTTACCTGCCGGAACGCTTACTGTTGTGCTGTTCAGCGCAGCGTCTGTATCGGCAAGCTGTGAAGCAAAGTTCATCGGATCCCAATCAGCCGACCACTTACTGTCATTCTTTGTTGAGAACACATTTCTCGGGTTGAATTCAAGTATCTGCCACTTGTCAAGAACAGTACCCATACCGGGACCGTCCTCAGCCTCGGAAAGGTTTACAATTCTCTTTGAAAGGTCAACCGCCGCGCCGCTGTTGTTTGTTGTACCGAACTCGTAAAGGCGGCTTAGACCGTTCTCTGCGCCAAATCTTCCCCAGCCCTTGTCCTCGATTTTAAGCGGAGAAGCACCTATCTCTGCCTTATCGTCAAAAACGGTGTTATAGAAGGTACTCTGACCGTCCACACCCCACGGGCCGCCGAAGTTGTTTGCGCCGTTGTTGTCGCGTACGTTGTAGATTGTGCAGTTAAAGAACAGATAACCGTACTTTCTTGATGCCGGTGTGTTAGGCGTTGCAAGCGGTGAGCCGTATGACTTGTCTGTAAAGCCGACAAAGCCGAGCTTACAATGGTCAAATACCGCCGACGCGCTGCCGTAGATGTAGTCCGTTCCGCCTATAAGGTCGCAGTTCTTGAAATACGTTCTGCCGTCTGATACCCAAACACTGTCCTGATTACCTCTTACGCGTACGTTTTCGCAGATTATTCTGTCACCCAAAATTGCGATTGCGTGGCCGCGCTCGTTGAAGCCGGAGGACTGCAGAAGCCAAGCACTCTCGCCCGGTGTGAACTTGAAGCCCTCGCCCTGAGATGCCACGTATGCCTTGTATTTGTCAAGGTCTACCGAGCCGTCCTTTGTGCTGTATATATCAGCCGTCGGCTTTACAAGTGTTGTGGTTTCATCGCAGATTGATAACGCCTTGTGGTCGGGCAGGTTGCCTGACGGGTTAGGTGTTAAGTGTCCGTCGTCCTGTCCCTTGGTCTTCATTACAACCGTGCTGTTTATAAG
>JAFQYK010000320.1 GCA_017406485.1 Clostridia bacterium | reverse complement strand
GCCGTCTTCTCTTGTTATACTGTGATCTTCTTTGCTTGCCTGATTATTATACATTGTTTCATCCTCATCTAAGACCCAAATACTGTTCAATGAGCTTTCGGCATCTTTTGTGATAGCCTGATCTGTTCATATAGAACCTTTCGTTTGTTTCCCTGTCCTCAATGTACATAGGACGCGATGTGACAATAATACCGTGCTTTCTCTCGCTTTGGAAAATATATCTGCCTGACTTAGACATAACAGTGTACTTTTTAAATCTTCCGCCCTTGGCTGCCTTGGCGATAAGCTCCCTGTCAGCGGTACCTGCGTCCTTGATAAAATGCTCATTAACCATTGCCGCAAGCTCCTGGTATGTAACCATCTTGCAGTCCTTCTTTGAGATTTTTGACATTAGCTTCATTTCTAATTGTCCCATAATTCTTTCCTCCTAAAGTATAATTTTATATTATTACACATTGCTGTGCATAAATATCTAATGTTATTCTGTTATATTCGCGAGTGCCAAAAGCATAAGCTCCGACGCAGTTGACACTCTCCGCTGTGATGTGGTATAATCGGGCAGGGGGAGGGGTCAAAATGGCTGAATATACCGACATCGGTTTTCTCGATTTAAAGAAGAACGTCCGTCTTACCAAGAATAACGACGGTGTTGTTTTTGTGAAAAAATACATTTCGCCTTTGCAGCGCAACATCTACGAGCATATCCGTATGCGCAACTATGCCGGTGTGCCGCGGGTGGTTGACATTTATCCTGAAAACGACTATTTCATTTTAATCGAGGAATATATTCAGGGTAAATCTCTGCAGCAAATGCTTGACGAGAAAATCCCGTTTTATCCCGAATTTGTGCGTGAAATTGCCAAATCTCTTTCGCGTACGCTTGAACCGATACACCGTGACGGCATTATTCACCGCGATATTACCGCCTCAAACGTCATATTCGCCGGAGGCAACAATTTTTACCTTATCGACTTCGGCAACGCGCGCACATATAAAGCCGAGCAATCCACCGATACCGAATATATCGGAACGCAAAACTATGCCGCACCGGAGCAGTTTGGCTTTGGTCAGTCGGATAAAAGGACTGATATTTATTCAATCGGCGTTTTAATAAACGTCCTTTTGACCGGCGGCTTCTTCACCTACGAAAAGCGTTACAAAGGCAAGCTCGACAAGGTGATAAAGAAATGCACCCACGTAAACCCGCGCGGCAGGTATAAAAATATGCGTGCTTTGCGCCGCGGACTTTGGCGGGAGTACCATAAACCGTTTCTGTCAATTCCCGCATTGTTCATATATTTTCTGCTGACGTTTTGGGTAGCTCTCGGATTTATAACCGCAATAGTTTATAAATTCGTCCGATAAAACAAGTATACAGTATTTTATTTTCTTTGTATCGGACTGACGGTGATAAAAATAAGGAGCCGCATTTTGCAGCTCCTCATTCTCTCAATATTTTCTTATCGCCGGCGTCCTCCAGCATTTTTTCACATTCCAAAATATCAATATGATTTTCCAGACAGAATAATATAATGCTGTCGCGCCGCACCCTCGGATACAGCTCACCCACACAGGCCGCACGCATAAATTCCCTGCTTTCCTCCGCGTCGAGCGCAAACCCGAAGCACATCTGTATAATCTTGTCGCGGCTGGGGTTTTCTTTGACGCCCTGCGAGATTTTATAGAAGTATGAATCCGACATCTGACCGCGGCGTGCGACCTTTGCCGCTGTCAAATTCTTATCTTCAAGCAAGGCGGCAATGTGGCGGGTCAGGCTGACGGAAGTTATATCTTCCTTGTTTTCTTCTATGTATTTTTCGATATTTGATTCGTTTTTAAGTATCTTCATAAGCTCGTCCGTTGATTTTGCCATTCAATATCACTCCTTATGCATATTATATCGGTTGATTTTTTGTTGTGCAAGTGTTTAAAGGGAATTTATCACCGCGAGTGACAATGTTTTTTCACACAATCAATTCCGCGGCATAATATAAACCACAGAAGGATTTTAAAGATAAGGGGGAGAGGATATGTTTGAAACCATTTCTGTAATAGGCGGAGATTTAAGACAGCTTACCCTTGCGAGACTTCTCAGAGAAGAGGGGTATCACGTCTTTTTATATGGCTTTGATAATGACGACACGATTTTAAACGGACTCATAAACGAAACCGACCTTGATTATGTGCTTGGTGCGGATATTGTAATTCTGCCCGTGCCGGTGACGTTTGACGGGACGACAGTAAATTCGCCGTACGCAAAGGAGCCGCTGCCTGTTGAAACGCTTTTGGACGGTATAAATACATCAGCGATAGTGTTCGGCGGACAGATAAAGCCTAATCTGCAGTCAGCCTTAGAGGAACGCGGCATAGCCTACCGCGATTATATAAAACGCGAGGAATTGGCAGTCCGTAATGCTATCCCTACCGCATTGGCGGTGGAGGTATGAATTTTGCGGATAGGGCAGCCTGAGCTGCCCTATTCATACACAATATCACATCTTTCGATTATGGTTGTATATGCCTCTTTATAACCGTGAGTGGAGTACGCAACCTTGAAAGCAAAGTCGAGGTACTTTAGTTTTATGAGTAAGTATTCGTCATAGACCGTGATTTCGTCTACAATCTCTCCATATACACCTTCAGAGTGAAGCGTTTTATTCTTTATTATGTCGAGTAGATTTGAAACATTGCTTTGCCTGTCCTTTAAGATTGTTTGTTCATTCTCAATCTGAGCAAGCTG
>JAFQYK010000319.1 GCA_017406485.1 Clostridia bacterium | reverse complement strand
CGGCGAGGAGATATTTGCACTCAATAATCTCTCCTCGGGTATGTATCTTACAGACAAGTCGCTTACCGCCAATCAGGCTTCGTTTACGCTTCACGATTACGAGAAGGGCATTGACGGTCTTCAGGCGTTTGTGGCCGAGTACAGCGGTTCGACGCTTATAAAGGTAACGGGGGCGGATATTGATAGGGACAGCTTTACAGGCTCGGTTACTATCCCCTTTACCAAGGAAAACGCGGCTGATACGACACAACTTTACGTCTGGGAGGATATGCGTCCCGTTCCCGAAAGCAAGCCGGAGGATATTACGGCCACGGTTTCGGTGAAAAACTACACGCAAAACAGCGGCACAGTTACGGCCTATGCTTGTGCTATCGGCGGCAGCGCGTCAAACGGTGCGGAAACAATTATACAAGGCGCGGCAGATTACAAGGAATTTAATTCGCTTGACGAAAAGACGCTTGAAATACCAATTCCGCTTTCCAAGATACCGTCCGACACCTCAAAACTTACAATTAAGCTGACAACACCAAAGAGCAGCGGCACGGAAACCGCTGCGGCTGCTACGCTTTACAGACTCCAAAACGCGCCTGTTGCGGCTCCTGCCGACAGCAACGAAACCACAAACGGCGCACACGATCCGTCTATTGTGAAGTTCCCCGGCGACGATACGTATTACGTTTATTCCTCGCACCATCTTATATTTACATCAAAAGACTTGATAAACTGGAAGAAGTACGATTTTACTTCAAAGAACGTGCAGACTATCACGCCGAAAACATATAACTTTATACACGATAACCTCGACACAAACGTTAACGGCACTTACTGGGCGCCGGACGTTATTTATAAGGAGGGGGACGACCACCCATACTGGATGTACATATCCGTTTCCTGTGGTATCGGCGGCAGAAGCAGCGCCATTTCGCTTATGAAATCCAATTCTCCCCTGTTCTGGGCTGATAACAGCGCGGATATTGTTGACGCTGGAGTTGTGTATGCGACGAAGCAGATTTCGAGCGGCGACAGGACGATGAAAACTAACTCCATTGACGCGAATATTTACACTGACGCAAACGGTAATCAGTACTTTATCTGGGGTTCGTTCTGGCAGGGTATTCAGGCAACGAAGCTAAAGGCGGACGGATTTATAGACGGCCTTGACACATCCGCACTTCCTATGGCGGCGCAGTATTACGGCAGAACCATCTATGCGCAGAAAAACGGCACGGCAGGTCCCGAGGGTCCCTGGATGATTGAACACGGCAATTACAGATACCTGTTTACCTCTTACGGCTGGCTCGGCTCAAACTACAACACACGTGTTGCAAGAAGTCCGTTAAGCTCGGATTTTGCAAGCGTTGTGGCGTCGGTTCAGGGAACTGCGAGCAATCAACTTACAGACACGTCGTTTACGGATGCAAACGGTGTTAAGGTCGGTACGGAATTTGCCGACGGTAATACCAAAACGCTGACCGGTTATAAGCTGATAGGCTCATACCGTTTGGGTGATGGTTCATACACACTTGAAGGCAGCGACAGCGCGGGCTATTCCATTCCCCGCGAGGCCGGTGACGCGCATATCTACTACGGCCCCGGCCACAACAGCGCGATAAACGTTGGCGATGAGAGCTTCTATGTATCGCACACAAGAAAGGACGCGACGGAAATTGCGGCAACACTACAGGTACGTAAAATGCTCTGGACTTCAGACGGCTGGCCGGTTGTCTCCCCTGTTACATACGCAGGCGAGAAGGAGCAGAAGCTGCCCAAGTCAATGCTTACAGGCACTTATGATTTGGCTTCGGTCGGCCGTACAAAAAAGACTGCCGATAATTACGGAGCAAGAAACTTTGACCTGCCTGTTGTTTCCTCAAAGGTTACGCTTGAAAGCGGTATGAGCATCAAGAACGCAAACGGCACTACAATCGGTACTTGGGAAT
>JAFQYK010000318.1 GCA_017406485.1 Clostridia bacterium | reverse complement strand
GTATCGCTCGTGCCGTCGCCTGTCGCAGTCATTTTCACCTTAAATTTATATGTGCCGACAGATGTCGGGGTTCCTGAAATTGTACCGTTCTGACCTAAAGTCAGTCCCGGCGGAAGCTCTCCGGAGTCCACCGTCCATTTAAGCTCTGACTTGTCCGGTGTCGCGCCCGAAAGCTGCGCGTTGTACGCCACTCCGATACTGCCCTTATTCAGACTATCTGTTATAATCGTCGTAACGGAATACGCGGCGGTAATCTTTATCGGAGCATCGGTCATAAACACCTTTTCCTCGCCGCCCACCTTAGCAGTTACCTTTACGCGGTACTTATATATCTCGCCGTCAGACAGGATCGAGGCTATATTATTTCCTTTTACGATCCACTTCGCGGTGCAGTTTTTGAGCGTTATAGCGTCATTTGTTTTTACAAGCGTTCTGCCGTCCGCAACCTCCGAACCGTTATACATGGGGTACGAGTAGCTATACTCATAGCTTACCACGCTGTCCAGACTACTGCCGTTTATGGGGATATACCAATAGTTAGTCAGAAATTCTATATTTGTAACGTCCGCGCTGTTAAGGCTTATATCATTTCCATCTGCGCCTTTGAGAGAGGTTATCGCCATATCGAAGGTGTCATCGCTTAATAGCGAGTTTACAGGTGTGTCAAAGCCATTTGCCGTAAACGATACGTCAGCGCTGCCCGGCTCTGTGTATACGCCGTTCTTATCGGTAATCTGATACACATCCGAGTATGTAATTGTCTGGGCTTGTCTGTGGAAATGAACAAAGCGGTAATATCCCGGCTTTATATAGTATTTAGTCTTATTGCCCGCCTCATACTGAAGATACATGCCGTGGTCGTACTTTGTTGTGCCGTCATCGTATGTAGCCTCGGTGTACGAGCCGTCATCGTTGTAATTTTTTACACTCTCCGCGTCGGAGCTTCTGAAATACTCGTACCAGCTGCCCGAGGAGGTACTGCCGTCAAGCTGATAAAAACCTTCATCGGCAATAGTCACTCCCGCAACAGGCACCGTCTTGTCATTTGCGCTCTCCACGCGCATCATCGCAAAGCCGTCATAGCTTATACCGCTTATGCTGTAATAGAAATGCAGTGGGTTGCTTAAATCTATGACCTTGCCTGTAAGGCGGCTTGCGTCGGCGCTGTCAGCTGCCGCGTGCTTGTAAATACGCAGGTCGTCAAACTGCCTTACCGTCCACCCCTCCGAGGTCGGCGCGTCAGCTAAAACAACCGGCACGATTGACATACACATCGCCAGCGTCACAAGCAGCGATATTATCCTCTTTCCTGTTTTGCAGTTCTTTTTCATCAGACACATCTCCTTCCGTTTATGTACAAAAATTCTATCTATATCATACAATAAAAGGCATTTTCTGTATACTGCGGCTTCCCCTAGTATACCAAAAAAGCACGCTTTTATGCGTGCTTTGGAGGCTTTGTTAAATTCTTTATCCATTCATCTCTTTATGGTAAATATCGGACAATCCGACGCGTGTTTGAGCGCCTGTTTTTTTATAAATTGATGTTGTATGGAACTGAACGGTGCTTATTTTTATTGACAGACGTTCACCGATTGCCGCCTGCTTGTCCTCCGTCAGAACAAGCTCCCTGAACACCCTCAGCTCGGCAGGCGTTAATGAATAGCGCATTTTTATTGTTTCAAGCAATTGCTCCTCGCTTTTAGGGGGAGCCGGTTCGTTTTCAGGTGTTATTTGCGGCGTGTGTAGATTGAAGTTGCCGTTTAATGCCATTACAATAATAATTGCGGCAAGCACGGCGATATTTATAACAAGCACGACCGTTGCCGGCAGAGATGAAAATTTTGTAATGCCGAGTATAATAACCGCAAGCATATCTATTATGCGTCCCATAGGTGCCCACAATTCGGGAAAGCGCGTTTTCGGCGCTATATTCCAGAATATTATGTTGTAATATGAAATTGCCGAGGCTACGGTGACATAAAACAGGCACATATTTATCCATTGCGCCTCTTCGCTTGCGGAAAGGACAGAGTGCAAAAGCGCTACAAGCCCCACGCAAAGCGCGGCTATGGGAACAAATTTTCCGTGTTTTATATCTCCGAGCAATCCAAACGCAAGATACACGGGCACAAGAATAAGCCGCGGCCACGCGTACGCGTCAATCTGTTCAAAATTTGAGTGTATTTGCAGATGATGCATATAACCGTTGAAGAAGCTGTTGAAAAATATAAATCCCGAAGCGATTATAACGGCGCATATTACTGAGCGTTTTACGTTGATTTTG
>JAFQYK010000035.1 GCA_017406485.1 Clostridia bacterium | reverse complement strand
GGAGACGTGATAACCCCCGCGCCTGTTGTGCCCGCCCCGTAATAAATAACATACACCCCATCCCCTCGGATATCCGAGGGGATGGGGTGTATGTTATTTATTACGGGGCGGGCACAACAGGCGCGGGGGTTATCACGTCTCCGACGGGCTTCATTGTGTTCATACCGTCCCAGAACATGATTTTCCAGTTGTCCGAGGAAACAGTCGCTGTTATATTTTCGGTCGTGCCGTGGTCCTTTACGCCGGGATACGGCGCTGCCGCAACGGTTACGGCGTCCTTAACCACTACGCCCGCAAGCGCGCCGCTGTCATCGTAGCTTGCAACAACTATATTGCCCGCATTGTATGCCACCGCGGTGTTGTTGGTTATGCTGAACGTGAGCGTGCCGTCCGTTACGGTCGGTGTGGAAATTTCAATGTCATCGTCCGCAAGCTGAGCTGCTGTGTATACATCAATATTATCAAGCTTGAATACGCTCTGATAACGTCCGGCGTTATAATTTATGCCTCCGAGAGTTGCATTATCGCCGTTTATGCTCTCTTTGCCGCTGTAAAGCACAGTGCTGCCGTTTGTGATTTTTACATCAACAGTCTTATCCGTAACATTTGCCTTTGCGAAGAAATGTACCCATGTTCCGCTTGGTATAGTGACTTTATTTGAGCCGCCGTTGATAGCGTATGATGTGGAGTTTGCAGCTCCGTTATTGAGCTTTAAGATATAGCCGCTTTCTACTGCCGCGTTGTTAGCTATTGTCGCGCCGTCGGCATATACAACCAAGTCCGTAGCATGGTTATTGCCCGGTGTTATAGAGGCGTCAAACTCAATAACATAATTCTCCGTAAGCTTCGCTTCGGCAGGGAATACACCCTTTACGTTTCTGTCGTTGTTTTGTCCGGGCGCAAAGTTGAGATAATTGCCGTGCTCAGGATCGGACTCGATTGTCGGCGAATAGTTGGGGCCTGACCAACCTGCCGCAGCAAGAGTAGATGTGGCAAGGGTGGAAAACGGTTCATACTAAGCGTGTGTTATCGGGTCAAACTGAGCTTCTTCAAATTCTGCTGTTATATTTATATTGTCATGTAGACGCGCAGAATACGAAAGCGCATAAGACACTATTTCATGTGTTTCCGTATCTATCCAGTCCTTGAACGCGTAGCCTTGGTTGGGCTCTGCAACAGCGGTTACTATTGTGTTCATAGCCGTTGTAAGCGTTTTTCCCTCGGCTGTATCTTCACCTGCTTTTATTGAAACTACGCCCTTCTCGTCGTTGTCCGCAGCAACCGTTATTGTTCTGTCAGGCAATTCCGGAGTGTTAAGCGTTGCAAGTACGATATTTGTTACATCGTATTCGTTTGTACTCTTGTCATTCTGGAAGGACATGAGCGCGAGCTTTGACGGAACAAGCGGGGTTGAGTTAGTATTATAAGGCGAGAAATCCGCTTCATAAGTGTTTCCGTTAACCTTTAAGTAGTACTTTCCGTAGTCAAAGTCTATTGTAAGCGCGAATGTCGTCCAATCTCCCGAGTTAATTGACGTTACTGCTGTGCCGTTAAGGAGGATTTTAACCTCTCCGCCTTCTGTCTTAATCTGTACAGGAAGTATTCTTCCCGCAGGCCAGCTGTTCATAGCTGTACCGTCTGTGAAATAGAGATTAAATGTACCCGTCACATATCTTACGTCCATACGGCAGAAAAGCTGTCCCGATGATACAGCCGTAAAGGACTTTTCGGGATAGAACGTAGCGTTGCCGTCCGTCGCACAGTGCGCGTAGCTCAAATCGCCGTCCTTGCCATATGTGAAATATGTCGTTTGGTTAGCCGGATCTTTCCAGTTATTAACCCCCACAAGCGTATCGCCTACCGAAAGGTCATACGAGGAGAAATCCTCCTTGTTTTCCGTTCCGAGCGCGCCCTGAAGAAGATAATCCTTTATATCTACCATGTCGTCTTGAGTATATAATGTAGAAATTCTGACATTTTCCTCTGCAAAGGTTGTTTCATTCACACGGTTTACATACGCTCTGAACGTGTCACCGGCAGCGGCATCAAATGTTACATCGCTGTCGGCAAAAGTGATTTCCTGCGTTTCTGCCGCAACTGAGTCAACAGAATCCGTTGTTTTAACTGTACCCTTTAAAGTACCGGCAGCGTTATAAATTTCAATTACGCCCTTACCATATTTATATTCAAGGTCTGACGCTACAAGCTTAACCTTCATTTTTGAAGGTGTCTTTGCCGCATCATCAAAGGTAACCGAGTTTATAATAAGAGGATATTCGTAAAGAACCACCTTCGCAAGCTGAGTCGGATAAAATTCGTTTGCAGGCGCGCCGGCAAGAACAACCTCGTCAGCTACGCTTACAGGCTCGTAATCTCTTGTCGTACCGAAAATCTGCGAGAATACCGCAGCCTGCTTCTTCTGCGAATCTGTTGCGGAAGTGTCCGCAGCAGCCGTTATACGCTCTTTTGCGTTATCAATGGAAATCTTCGCAAAATTATCCGCGCCGTAGTCGTTGGGGTGTGTGTAGTCCTGTGTATAGCCGGCATACTTGCTTACGTAATAATAAAATCTCGTCGTAGCGGCGCCTAAGGAATCCTTTGAAGCCGCCGCACGGATAGCATCTATCCTTGTCTGCTCGCTGGTCAAAAAGTCAAGGCTTAGTGCGTTGAGGTCTATGTAAGCAATATTTGTCTTGCCTGCGGCAATCTGTGTTTCAACAAATTCACTGGCAGCCGTACCGTACTGTGCAAGTGAAGCGCTCCACTTAGAGCCTTCCGCAGCCTCGCCGTTATACTGTCCGGTAGTATCTCTCTGGATGGGAGCAGCGACTATAAGGCTTGCGCCTTTTTCCGTAATTGTATTGTAGTAGCTTTGGAGTGATGAAAGATAACCATTTGTTGACGGATCATTTGTTACTTTATCATCATTGTGTCCGAACTCAAACCATACAACATCGCCCGCTTTTATGTCGTTCTTCATATTGTCGAAGTGGCTTTTTGAAGAAGATGCCGAAAGTCCCGACTCAGCCTCATTCACAAGCGCCCACTCCTGTGATATATACTTAGTCATAGCCGAGCCTACGCCCTGACAGTGGTCAAGAGGCCAATAAGGGATAGGCGCCGTCTGCTGGCATACTGTTGAGTCGCCTAATATCCAGAAGGTCTTGCCCTGCTCTATCTTCTCTATTTCAATAGAAGAAACCGCTACGTTATCACCTAAAGCGGCAATACTGAGCTGTGTATCAACATATTCGCCTGTGTTCTTCGACCAATTGTTATGTACATAAACATTTGTTGTATAAGTAAGTCCCTCGGCGGGAATGGGATAATCAAGAAGGTGCTGATGCCTTTTTTCCTTGAATAGCGAAACATTTGCATCCTTTGATTCGTCTGCTCTGAGAAGCTTTACCTTAACAGTGTAATAGGTGTTTCCGGTAACCTTCATTGAAAACCTTATCGGACTGTTATATGCCTGTTCCTTTTCTGTTCTTGTTGTTGTGGCAACCCAGTCATCATCGGCAGTTTGGACAGTATCCGCAGCTCCGTTTTCAAGCACAAGATCATAGCCCTGTGTCATCGTCCAGCCGTCCTCTCTGCTATCTAACGCAAATCCGTTTGAAAGTCCGAGAAGTCCATATCCCTTTGACGAACTGTACTCCGTGTCTGCCGCTACACCTATGTAGCCATCGGCTACATTCTCAAGCGAGCCGAAGTCGAATTTCCATGACGTTGCGCTCGTGTCAAATTCTGCCGGTGCCGCGCTTGCGGACAAGCCGGGAAGTACAACAGTGCCGGCAATCATAGCCGCCGACAGCAGTACGCCGAGCGTCTTTTTAAATGTTTTGTTCATTTTTTTCTCTCCCTTTCTGTAATTTTGTGTTCGTTCACAATAGTCATATTCATTGTATCACACATTTTACAAAAAGAAAAGCAGATTTTGAAAAATTTTATATAATCTTTCAAATCTGCTACATTTTTAATTCTATTGTCGGATT
>JAFQYK010000034.1 GCA_017406485.1 Clostridia bacterium | reverse complement strand
TTTAGGTCTTCGTTGGCTCACAGCTTACTCAAGATCGAGAAGCGAGAAGACAATGAGAGAAAGACTTGCAAATGAAATTATGGACGCCATCAACGGAACGGGCGGCGCTGTCAAGAAGCGTGAAGATACCCACAAGATGGCAGAGGCGAATAAAGCATTTGCACATTATCGCTGGTAGTTCTTACGCTGTCCTTTCAGCGTCTAAGCACTGCAAAGCCAGCTAAGTACACCAGTACGACGGCGCTGTCTTTGCAGCACTTATCCACTAAAATTACAGCGTAATAACGGTTTAGCGGTTTATTCAAGATTATTTGTTACTTTTAATAGAAAGGAAAGGAGGACAATCCTACTATGGCTAGACAGTATTCACTTCAGAATACAAGAAATATCGGTATCATGGCACACATCGATGCCGGTAAGACAACTACTACAGAGAGAATTCTGTACTACACGGGTATAAACCACAAGATTGGTGAAACTCATGACGGCGCTGCTACAATGGACTGGATGGCACAGGAGCAGGAGCGTGGTATCACAATTACCTCCGCTGCTACAACTTGTTTCTGGGAGCCGAAAGAGGGTCCGTACAAGGGCGTAAAGAACAGAATAAATATCATAGATACACCGGGACACGTTGACTTTACGGTTGAGGTTCAGAGATCGCTTAGAGTTCTGGACGGCTCCGTAACGGTTATGTGCGCTAAGGGCGGCGTTGAGCCGCAGTCTGAGACCGTTTGGCGTCAGGCTGACGATTACAGCGTTCCCCGTATGATTTTCGTAAACAAGATGGACATTATGGGCGCAGACTTCTATAATGTTGTAAATATGGTTCACGAAAGACTTAACGCAAACGGCGTTCCCATTCAGCTTCCGATAGGCGCTGAGGACACCTTCACAGGTATTATCGACCTTATGAATATGGAAGCGGAAATATATGATCCGAACGATCCCACAGGTTCAACCTTCGAGAGAACGGAAATCCCGGCGGATATGATGGACAAGGCAGAGGAGTATCGTCAGCAGATGGTTGAGGCTATTTGCGAAACAGATGAAGAGCTTCTCGAAAAGTTCCTCGGTGATGAGGAAATCAGCGTAGCTGAGCTTAAGAAGGCTCTCAGAAAGGCTACAATCAACAATGAGATTGTTCCGATGCTTTGCGGTACAGCATACAGAAATAAGGGCGTTCAGATGCTTCTTGATGCTATTATCGAGTACATGCCTTCACCGGTAGACGTACCCGCAATCAAGGGCGTTAACCCCGACACAGACGAGGAGGACGAAAGACCTTCTTCAGACGACGCTCCGTTCGCAGCACTTGCTTTCAAGATTGCGACAGACCCGTTCGTTGGTAAGATCTGCTTCTTCCGCGTTTACTCCGGTACGCTCCAGAAGGGTTCATACGTATTGAACTCAGTAAAGGGCAAGAAGGAGAGAATGGGCAGAATTCTTCAGATGCACGCTAACCACAGAGAGGACCTTGATATAGTTTACTCCGGTGATATAGCTGCCGCTGTTGGTTTGCAGAACACAACCACAGGTGAAACACTTTGTGATGAAAAGCACCCGATTATCCTTGAGTCTATGGACTTCCCCGATCCGGTTATCCGTGTCGCAATCGAGCCTAAGACAAAGGCAGGTCAGGAGAAGATGGGTATAGCTCTTGCGAAGCTCGCAGAGGAGGACCCGACCTTCAAGACCTACACAGACGAGGAAACAGGTCAGACCATCATCGCAGGTATGGGTGAATTGCACCTCGAAATCATCGTTGACAGACTTCTCCGTGAGTTCAAGGTTGAAGCAAACGTTGGTGAGCCTCAGGTTTCATACAGAGAGGCAATCAGAAAAGAAGTTAATATCGAACACAAGTACGCTCGTCAGTCGGGTGGTAAGGGTCAGTACGGTCATGTACTCCTTAAGCTTGAGCCTTTAGAGGAAGGTGGCGGCTATGAGTTCGTTAACGCAATTGTCGGCGGCGCTATTCCTAAGGAGTATATCCCCGCGGTTGACGCAGGTATTCAGGGCGCTATGCAGTCCGGTGTACTTGCAGGCTATAACGTTGTTGACGTTAAGGCTACACTTTATGATGGTTCTTACCATGAAGTCGATACATCTGAAATGGCATTCAAGATTGCCGCTTCTATGGCATTCAAGGAAGGTATGAAGAAGGCTGATCCTGTAATCAAGGAGCCTATCATGCTTGTTAACGTTATCGTTCCCGATGATTACCTCGGCTTCGTAATCGGCGACCTTTCATCAAGACGTGGTATGGTTAAGTCGCAGGAGTCACGCTCAGGCGGTGTTACTCAGGTTACTGCAGACGTACCGCTGGCTGAGATGTTCGGTTACGCAACTGTACTGAGATCCGGTACACAGGGCCGCGGCCAGTACACAATGGAGCCTTCACACTACAGCGAGGTTCCGAGAAACATTCAGGAAAAGATAATGAACGAAAGAGCTAAAAACTAATTTTTCTGAGACTTTATGAAATATTTATGAAATATTTTATAAAATGCTTGATTTTTTCAAGAAAAAATTGTACAATAGCTATATTAGTGTAACTATAAAAATTTAAAAACCAATTTTAAGGAGGATTTTTTGCAATGGCAAAGGAGAAATTCGAAAGAACAAAACCGCACGTAAACATTGGTACCATCGGTCACGTTGACCACGGTAAGACAACTCTTACGGCGGCTATCACAAAGGTATTGGCTCTTAAGGGCCAGGCTCAGTTCGAGGCTTATGATATGATCGATAAGGCTCCTGAGGAGAGAGAAAGAGGTATTACTATTTCTACAGCTCACGTTGAGTATGAGACAGACGCACGTCACTATGCTCACGTTGACTGCCCGGGACACGCTGACTACGTTAAGAACATGATCACAGGTGCTGCTCAGATGGACGGCGCTATCTTGGTTGTTTCTGCAGCAGACGGCCCGATGCCCCAGACAAGAGAGCACATCCTTCTCTCACGTCAGGTTGGCGTTCCTTATATCGTAGTATTCCTTAACAAGTCTGACCAGGTAGACGATCCTGAGCTTCTTGAGCTTGTTGAGATGGAAGTAAGAGAGCTTCTTAACGAGTATGAGTTCCCCGGCGATGACACACCGATTATCACAGGTACAGCTCTTGGCGTTCTCGAGTCAACTTCAACAGATGTAAACGCTCCTGAGTACAAGTGCATTCTTGACCTTATGGATGCTGTTGACAGCTATATCCCGACACCGGAGAGAAAGGCTGACCAGCCGTTCCTTATGCCGATCGAGGATATCTTCTCAATCACAGGCCGTGGTACAGTTGCTACAGGTAGAGTTGAGAGAGGTCAGCTTAAGCTCAACGAGGAAGTTGAAATCGTTGGTCTTACAGATGAAAAGCGCAAGGTTGTTGTTACAGGTATCGAGATGTTCAGAAAGCTTCTTGACTACGCTGAGGCAGGCGACAACATCGGTGCACTTCTCCGTGGTGTTCAGAGAAACGAAATCGAAAGAGGTCAGGTTCTTGCAGCTCCCGGAACAATTCACCCGCACACAAAGTTCACAGGCGAGGTTTACGTTCTTACTAAGGAAGAGGGCGGCCGTCACACACCGTTCTTCAACGATTACAGACCGCAGTTCTATTTCAGAACAACTGACGTTACAGGCGTTATCAAGCTTCCCGAGGGTACAGAGATGTGCATGCCCGGCGATAACGTAAAGATGAACGTTGAAATCATTAAGCCGATCGCTATCGAGAAGGGTCTTCGTTTCGCTATCCGTGAGGGTGGTAGAACAGTTGGCTCAGGTGTCGTAACAGAGATCGAGGCATAATTGATTTATCGCATTTTAAAAGAGAAGGTTCTAAACCTTCTCTTTTTTGCTTGCTTGACAAACGTTTTAAAAGCTGATATAATAAAAGAAGAAAAAAGCAACCGCTTTAAAGGCGGTTCGTCCTGCGAGGTCAAACTAAAAATAGCCGTTCCTTTTGGACAGTTAAGGAACGGCTATTTCTTTATGTTTTTTATCAGTTCGATTAGCGCTATTATAAGTAATAAAGCTACAATCATTTCGATAAGTTCCATAAAATCACCCCCTTATAAAGGAGTGACGAGCCGCCCTTAAGCAAACCTTTCTCTTCCGTTTGTCATCATATCATATTTTGTAATATCTTGTCAAATATCCTCACAGCCACCTCATCTTTACTCATAATCGGCAGTTCGTTTTCATCATTTGCAGTAATAAGCGTCACCACATTCGTATCGCCGCCAAACCCCGCGCCCTCGGTTCTGAGGCTGTTTGCGACAATCATATCGGCGTTTTTCTTAGCGAGTTTTGCGCGTGAATTTTCGATAAGGTTTTCCGTTTCCATTGAAAAGCCGCAGATAAACTGACCGTCTATTTTGTTTTCTCCCAAATACTTCAAAATATCATCAGTGCGCTCCAGCTCAATCACAGCCTCGCCATCGGTCTTTTTAATCTTCTCACCGCTGACATCCTTCGGCCTGTAATCTGCCACAGCCGCCGCTTTAATAATAATATCCATATCCGCCGCAAGAGAGGTAACCGCGTCAAACATATCCTTCGCGCTCTTAACCCTTACCAAATTCACAAGCGCGGGCGGTTCTGTTTCACACTTACCTACCACAAGCGTAACGTCCGCGCCCCGGCGCATAGCGTTTTTAGCAAGCGCGAAGCCCATTTTGCCGCTTGAATGATTGGTGATATAGCGCACAGGGTCAATGGCCTCCATTGTAGCGCCGGCGGTCACAAGAACTTTTTTACCTGCTAAATCCTTTTCAAACGCGACTTCCTTTATAATGTATTCAAGCAAAAGCTCCTCGTCCGGCATACGTCCGTCGCCTATATCACCGTTTGCCAGCATACCGTTCGCAGGCTCTATAATTCCATAACCATAATTCTTTAATTTCTTGATATTATCCTGCACAATCGGGTTGTGGAACATATTGTGGTTCATTGCCGGCGCGATTATCTTCCTGCACGGACACGCCATAACGGTGGTCGTAAGCATATCATCAGCGATACCGTTTGCGATTTTGCCTATTACATTCGCGCTTGCCGGCGCAATCATAACCACATCGGCTTTTTTTGCCAAGGCAACGTGCTCCACGCTGTACTCAAAATTTCTGTCAAATGTATCAACAAGGCACTTGTGCTTTGTGAGTGTTTCAAACGTGATTGGATTTATAAAATTCTCCGCGTTTTTTGTCATCAAAACCTGAACCTCCGCGCCCAATTTTACGAGCATCCGCGCAAGGTTGGCTATCTTATAAGCCGCAATCGAGCCGGTAACACCCAAAACAATCGTTTTTCCTGTCAGCATCTTATCATCCCCCTGTGATTTATGCGTATATTGTACCACATCTTTGCCGTAATTGGAACACAAATTTTGTCTGCTTTACAAAAATACAAATATATGTTATACTCAAATCGCATAATACAGTATTTTCGGAGGTGGCTTAATTGAAAAAAATTGCGGCGATTATTGCAATTTTATTGGCGGCAAGCGTTTATTTTCTTGCGCGCGCATATAATTTTGAAACAGAAAACCCCGATACGCTTCGCGCGGCAGTGGTTTATTATGGCGAAAGCGCGTCCGCTGACAACACATATCTTTCGCTTAAAACCTCCTCGGCCGCTATGCTTGAAACGGACAAGCTTGACGCGTCCGCTTCGGACTTTGGCGGCTATGATATTTTATATATTGATAAAAGCGTTACCTTTGCGCCCTCGTTTAACAGCGCGGCGGTTGAGCGCTTTGTTTCGGATGGCGGAAGCGTTTTCCTTGACAACGAAACGTATGATTTATTTTCCAGGGAGTTTATCGGCGCGTCAGACTTTGCCTATGTTGACGGCTGCCCGGTAAATATGGACTACCCGAACCTATCCGAAAACGGCATCACAAAAATTCAGGGTCTTATATGGGATTTCTGCGACCTTTACAAGAATTATTACAATTACCAGGACACCCTCCGATACAAGCAATACGGCGTCGGCGTAATTCCATCAACGGCGCAGACGGTGACCTCGTATAACGGACTTGGCATATACACGCTGAACCAGTACGGCATAGGCTATGTTTTCTTCACAAATCCGCTTCTCCCGAACGGCTTTACCGCGGGCAACCTGTCGCCTATGGACACAGGCGAGCCGCTCGCACCTTCGGCGGTCGGCGCGGCGAAGCTTATGCGCGACTATTTCGCGGAATTTGTTTCACTGAAAAAATACGGCTATGCTGTAGAAACCACCTACGGTTCAAACGGTTCCGCCGCCGCGGCGTGGAGCGTTGACATTTCTGATTCAGGCGACATTGAGCAAAATACGGCAAACAGCTTTGAAGCGGTATGCGAGCGTTACGGACAGATAGGCTCCTTTAATTATGTAAGAAATCCGTACAAAAACTACCGCGCCGAGAGCGTGACATATCTTTTGGGCGGTAACGGT
>JAFQYK010000317.1 GCA_017406485.1 Clostridia bacterium | reverse complement strand
TCATCCACCATGTCGAGTACCTTTTGAATAACCGAATACAAATCCTTTACAAGCTGTGATTTGCTATAATACTTTGGCAGTCTTGAAATCACGAAATCACCACGCTTCCCAACACCGGAACTGCACCGTCCTCAATAGGAACGTTCGCCGTACCATTGTTGATTTTGAGATTGGAATAGTCCTCAACACCCGGAACTTCGAGTATGAGACTTCCGATCTTGGCAATGGATATGTACGACTTTTTAATCGCGTCACCAGAAAGGTATATGGATATGACCTTTTCGATGTTTTCCTGAATGTTCGGCGTTTCATCAGTGGTGAGCTTCACATTTACATTGATTTGCAGAGCAGTTGCGCTCACGACCGTTACCTTTGCGCCGATTGGTCGCTTTTCCTCTATGTGATTTTTAACCTGTTCAATGAGGTCTGCATCGGCGGGCTGATTGTCGGAGTTTATAATGACAACCTTGACCGTGCCTTCACCGTTCCACAGAGGAATAACCCTTACATCGCCTACACCGACCACTTCTTTAGCCCAAGAGATGTAATGGTACTTGTTTCCGCTTATGTTCGGACGCGATACCTTTTCAAGATAACGCTCCAAAAGGTCAGCGTCGCTCTCCTCGTCATAACCGCCTGTGAAATCGGTTATGTTCTCGACCGCCGTAAGTCCCGGCAGCGTGACAGGAAATCGGTTTATTGAGCCTGCCTTGACATTGCCCTTTGTGCCGGGCATAGTGCAGGTCGCGCTCACCTCAACCTCGCCGCTTTCCGGTATGCTGACCGTTTCATCAACGGCAAACAGAACGGTGTCCGCAGCGACCTTTGAGCCTTCCGAAACTACCTCGCCCCTGTTGCCCGTTATTTTTAGCATACCTTGAGAGTAGGTCGCGCCTTTGCGTTCTATGCTCTGTTCCGCTGTTTTCCTGTCGAGGTATTCATCGGAGGCTGTGAGCGCAAAGCTGTTCTCAGAAAGCGTGTTGATTTTATTCTTTTGAATATATATCTGCTCCGCCACAGGGTAAAGCAGGTCATAAAAAAACGAGCCTACCGAAGCGTCGTATTCGTCCGGTACACTCGCAAGCATATATTCAAGAATTTCATCCACTGTCATAGCTTACCGCCTCCTCCACAATGCCATAGGTGGTTTTAAGTGTAAAATTGATATTAAGCGTCCTACGTTCCCTTACAGCGGAAAAGCTCTCCATGCTTAAGATGTCCTCATTCTGAAGGAGCGCGGTTTCGATTTCACGCTTGAGTTCCGATTCGGCAAAGTCTATGCCATAGCTCTTGCCGATTACCAAATCCTCAATATTCGCCCCGTACTGCTGCCCCTTGTATATGGAGTATCGTCCAAGCTGCGTCCGAACACACTTCTCTATCCACATCTTAAGAGCGTCAATGCCTGAAAGAACGACAGGATTTCCGTCCCTCATCACAAACTCGCCTTTTTCAAAATCAAATGCGAATGTCTTTTTCACTGTATCACCCCTATCACGACAAATTTATTATCCTCGGAATACGGGAGCAGAACAACCTCTTTATTGAGGTTGACATACTCAGTATATCCGTCATGGTGTATTTTCTCGTAAATGTCGAATGTCGCCTTTACATCTTCCGCGTCAAGGAGGATACGGTTGCCGAGTTGGATTTGTAATTTCGGCAGCGAGATAATCTTACCGAGCATCGGTGTGTACGGTGTTGGATTGTCGCGATTCTTTATGTGCTGTGCTAAAGCTGTCACTCCGTCCATTGCGCCCTCCTTTCGAGCATGAAAAAAGGAGCATCGTTCAATGCTCCTTAGTTTATTTGTTACTGTTGCATCTCCGTAGTTATACGGCGGCTCATAAAACTGCCCATCCATTTGAACATCAGCCGCTGATACTCGGAATTTGTAACTTCCCCGCCGACACCGAGAATGTCATATATCACTTCGCCTTCCTGAACCTTTGTCTTTAAATCCTCAAAGCCGTTATTGAGATAGAAGTTCTTTCGCTTAACCCGCTCGGCAATATTCGGTGCGGCATCGTCCAATGTCTCCGAAGCGAGAAAAAGACGATAGGAAAAGTAGTATTCTTTTAGAGCCTGCAACGCTGCGCTTCCGTAGCCTTTGCCGCGCTCCGTTTCGGATATGGCAAAGTAAAAGATGTATGCCAAGTCCTCGTCCCTTACAACATAGAAAAAGCCAAGCCACTTATCACCGGCATAAACGCTCAGAAAATCAACGCTGTCCCGCCTTGCCTTATACGAAAGCAGAATAAACGGTGCGCGTTCATTATCCGGAAACGCCGTGAGATATAGCCTCTTGCATTTCCGTTTTTCTTTCCGGTCTCTATTTATTTTCCTTAATTCGATACTCATAGCATATCCACCTGTTTCATTATCTGACAATCCATTCTGCCGTAAAAACCGCAAATATACTAAAAATGACGCTCATTATAATATACAGAATTGCAGTGAGCGTTTGACCGTTCTCAAGCAATGTGCCTGTTTCAAGCGCGAATGATGAGAATGTAGTGAAACCGCCACAGATACCAACCTTGATAAACAGAACTAATCTCGGATTGATTGCTGTATTCTTTACGGCAAGCGCGGCTATGATGCCTATGACAAATGAGCCGATTACATTTACTAAAAGCGTTTTTATTGGAAAACCGCCCTCTGTACCGACAGGGATAAGTCCTGTCAAGTATCTGAGAATTGCCCCGATAAATCCGCCCATACCGACTATCAGGCACTCTATCATATTTACACACCCTCTTTGGTAATATTCCATCTATGCTGTTATCTCACCGGGCAGAAGTGATAATTCCCTATTGAAATCACTATTCCAAAATTGAAAATATACCTCCGCGCCGTTTCGGTTCAGCTTTTGCAAAAACTCTGGTTCTCGCAGTAAATCTGTAATTTCCTTAATCACAGCTTCCTTTGACTTGATTTTGCCGTGTATAAGAATGCTGCCCATCCACTCGTCCTTGCAGTATATAATCACGGTGTGCGCATTATTGTGTAGGATTGCTTCCATATCCCTAATCATCCGCTCATAATCGTAATTTTCTGCAAAATAGTGGGTATGCCACTGACGGAATGATAATGTGAACTCATCCTCAAAATCTATGAACAACTCCTCACCGGCTTTATTCTTTAATAATATACAGCGATGACTTTCGTCCTCCAAGTAGTCATATCCCTCATCGGTCATTGCGTGAACCGAATATTCAAAACCGTCAAGCAGTTTTTCAACATCCTTTAGCTTTGAAACAGGTTCAAAGCTATCTTCCATAATTCTCGACATTTTCCCGTCCTCCATATGGTTATATATGGAGTATAACACATTTCATCGTGATTAGCAATATCCGTCCGAGTATTCGTCCCTCATCGGCTCGTTTATCGCCATACGGTTGACCGACACCTCATAGGCTGTGCGTTCCTCTTTCTCGGTTTCGGATATTGTCTTGTAGTATGTCCTCGATTGCATCCGTCCCCAAATCTGAATGTTGTCGCCTACCATAAGGTTCTGCGCGTACCGGGCATTTCTGTTCCAAGCAATAACTGGTATGTAATCAGACTTATTGAAACCTCTGTTGACCGCTACCAATATATCCGTTATTTCCTTTCCGAATGGAGTCGTGCGGTACACAGGCTCCTTGCAGACATAGCCGTTAAGGTATATGGTGTTCGGGTTTTGCTCATCATACTCTGATGCGTACACTTCCATTTCCTTCGCAAATAATGTAAGAACGAGCCTCGACTTGCCTTCGTTCATATCATTGAAGGAACGGAACTGTCCTTCAATAATCACCTTGTCACCGACAGAATAATCATTTCCTATAATGAGCAGTCCCGGTGCCATTACCCTTATCTTATCCTCTGTACCGCTGAAACGCGGCACACTTACTGTAAATATATAAAAGCTCTCGCCATAGGTTTCATGGCTGAATTTAATCGGCTCTACCATTGTGCCTATGACCTTCGCTCTGTTATTTGATACACTGTTTTCCAAAACAAATGCCTCCCTTTTCTGTATGATTACTTTACCATAAATTACTGCATAAATCAACGCTATGCCGTTAATTTAAGTTCCATTTTGTCATAATGCCATCCGTTTTTAAAGCTGTGATTTGTGCTTGTGATGACATAGTTTGCTCCGTCCACTTTAATAACCTCACCCGCGCGTGTGTATGAGTCGTACTTCTCTATAATCTCAATGCTATATGTTTCCATCTCCTTTGCGTTTGCGTCAAGCTCTTTCTGCGCCACCGCGTCAGCCTTTTCCTTTTCGGGATCAATCTTGACTATTTTCTGTAGGAAACCGTATTTGTCAATGAGTTCTCTGTTCTGAAGCACCATAAGCTCTGTATAAACGCTGTCCTTTTCCGAGGTTATCTTGATAGAGTTTTTCATCTCCTCAATGCTCACGCTGTGACTGACATTTCCTTTATAGTCCGGAGAGTAAGCCTGCGCCACATTGCTTGCCACTCGAAATTCAGGGTATGCCACTAAATCTCCAATCTTGTAAATCCTAAGTCCTTCCGGCACAAAGTCGTAGTTGTAATCGCCGCCGCATTTACTGAGTATGTCGGTTATTATAGCGGAGATGGTCTTGTCAAAGTAAATCTGCTTTATAACTGTGCTTAGCTCCGGCAGCATTGCTATTTTGATTGACAGGTCATTGCATATCTCCGTTATCGCGTCCTTCGCCGTTATGTTCTTAAACTGATATGTCTGCGAGGTTTTGTTGAGATACCAACCCAAATCAACAACCGTATATTTGTTTTCATTTGGATTACCGTCATCCACCTTTGTGATTACCCCTCTGAAAATCTCCGTGTTTGTGACCATACGGATAATCTCTCCGGCTTTCGGCACATACAGCAGCTCCTTTATATACGCCCCGTCCGATTTCGCTATATCAAACGACATATTCGTGGCAAGCTCATAAATGCTGTTTTTCCACGTGAGGTTTCCTATCATGCCCGTAATATCTGTTTCACCACAGTAGAGCATGAGCGTTTCCTGTGGTGGTATCGGAGCGAGGTTTTCCATCGCGGCATGGATGCTTTCCTTGACTCGGTTATTCCATACCACCGTTCCTTCCTTTGCGCTGTCACCGTAGGAGTTCTCTGAATACATATAGCTTTCCACTCCACCGCTGCCTGTGAGCGTTGCGCTCTTGTCGGGATAATCCGGATTAAAGACATAATCGTAATTACCGCCCTCGAAAGACCATGTGTGACTGCCAACGGTTCTGTTGTTGGTCGAACCGCCCGTGTTGCCCTCCACTGTCGTGAACTGTGAGCCGCTGACGGAAACAATTATGCCCGTGTGACCTTCACGAAGGAATATGTCGCCCGGCTGCGGTGTGTACGCACCGCTTGTGAGCTGCGACTTAGAGTGTAGTCTGCCCCTGCTCCGCGCCCAGCTTATGCAGTCAGGACAGTAAGCGTAATTCGGAACTATTGATGTGCTTATCCCCCAGGCGCGTACCACATAAGTAACAAACGCCGCGCACCACCAAAAGTTGTATCCGATGTTGTCAACGTTGTCGCTGTACCAATGAGTGTACTTGTTATTGTTACCGCATCTGCCGCCGATTTCGTTCTTCTCGGCTCTTGCGCGGTTTGCAATGTCTATACCGCTTGCCATAATTACAACAGCCCCAATCTGTCGAGCCACACGATGACGCGGAGCATATCGTATGTAAGGTTCCAACCGCCGCCTTCGCCGTTTAACGCACCCTTGTCGATTAGCTTCTGTACCGCCGAGTGCGCCCACGACGGCATATTATCGTCAATGTAGTTATATACCATAGGTGAGCCGAGGGACTCGACAACGCCCCTTAAATACTCCACCTCTTCCTTGAGTTTGTTAAGCTCCTCCATGTCGATTTCCTCCTCTTCCTCGTCCTCTGTCCGATTCTCATAGCCGAGCAAGCTAAACTGTTCAAGGTCTAATTTGTACCAAAGGTCACCGTCCGTCTTTATCGTGTACTGAAAATCCTTGACCGCTGCCGCCATGTTGATTGGAGTGTCGGTTATGATAAGCCGGATTGGGAGTTTCTGTGAAATCCACAAGTCTAACTTGTTAATGTACTCCCACCCCTTCATAGAGGTGTCCCTTAAATACGGGTAGTCCTTTACGGGAAAGAAGCTCTGTATGGTTATTCCCTTTAGCTTCGGCACTCCGATTAGCTGCAGCTCGCCCTGTGAAACTGTTTCAAATGTCTCGGTTGACTGCGGCTTGAGAATAGTA
>JAFQYK010000316.1 GCA_017406485.1 Clostridia bacterium | reverse complement strand
GCTGTGAAGCTGTCAAGCGAGGTGTGGTCGTCAACCCGGTCAGCCGTAGGGAAAGTGTCTGTGCCAAGCTCGCCGGCAAGCACTACGGGGCCGTAGGTATAGGCAACCTTATGCTTATCATCGCGTGCGGTGTAGACGTTAAGCGCCATCGGCAGGGTTACAACTACCGTGTCTCCCTCGCTCCACTCTCTGTCAAGCGTGTAATAGCCCTTTTCCGTTACGCTGATTTCCGCTTCATCGTTTACCTTTATTTTAGCCGCACCGTTTACCCACGCCGGTATTCTTATCTTCATTTTCGCATTGGCGCTGCCGCTCTTTATTTTTATAGTCGTGGTGTCGGAATACGGGAAGTTTGTTTCCTGCGAGATCGTCATATTCTTTTCCTTCCAGCTTACCTCGGAGGAAATGAACTGGTTTACAAAGAAGTTATCGCCGTCCTTATAGTAGATGTTTCTCGTGTAACGGCCGGGGTTTTCCATACCGCTGCCTACGCAGCACCAGAAGGAATGACCGTTGAGCGCGTCGGAATATACCTTGAAGTGACCTTGATTTGTCGCCATAAAGTAGGTCTTTTCACCTGTTTCGGGGTCCTGTGAGGCTAAGATATGGTTGAAGAGAGCCTTCTCGTAATAGTCCATATATTCCGCCTTGTGGTTCCACGAATACAGATGCTCTGTTAGCTTTAACATATTGTGAGTATTACACGTTTCAAGCGTCTGGGGGCCTAACACCTCGTCGGTGAGCGAGCCGAAATGCTCGCGGTTTGAGTTTCCGCCTATGACGTATGAACGGTGGTTTACAACTGTATCATAGAAGAACTTCGCCGCCTCTACATAATCTTCGCGGTTATTGTCCTGCTCATATATTTCCGCCGCGCCGATTATTTTCGGTATCTGCGTGTTGGCGTGCATACCCTCGAGAGAGTCAATATCGTTTGATAGCGGTTCCAATACAGATTTTTGTGAGAACCTTTCCGCAAGGTCAAGATACTTTTGTTCTTTCGTTATCTCATAAAGCTGCGCCATCGAATCGTTCATACCGCCGTATTCGCAGGTGAGCATTTTTGCAAATTGATTATCGTCAAGGTTTGATGTTACATCTATCGCCCAATCGGCAAAGCCCTTTACAACTGCGAGAGCCTTCTCGCTGCCTGTGAGCGCGTACGCGTCTATTAGTCCCTGATATATCTTGTGGAACGAATACCACGGTACCCAGTAGCCGTTAAGTTCAAAATTGCTTGCGTTTACCGTGCCTGACTTTAATTTACTCACAAGCGAGTCCTTCTGAACACCGCCTATGTAGCCTGTTCCGTCTGTTTTTTGGTACTCGTCAAGTTTATCTATCGCGTAGTCCAATTTTTCCTTTACCGCGCTGTCGCCTGTAGCGGCGTACATTGTAGACATTGCGCTGAGCCAGTGACCGAGCGAGTGACCGGATATACCGGTACCTGTGTAACTGCGGTACTTGTACGCCTCCCAGCCGCCGTAATAGTTTGAGGTACTGTCTGTGGCGCCGGTTGAGTGCGCTACGGGCGCGAGGAGCTTGTCAACATCAAGCTGCATTATATAGCTTTTGCCTAAATCCTGCGAGGTCTTGAAAATGCCGTCAGTAAGTTTTACCTCCGACACCTCAAAAGATGAGCCGGTAGGTGTATTGTTTTCATATTTCTGCGCTTCGCAAAGCGGTTCTAATTCTTTACTCCACATATATGCCTTTACCTTTCCTTCCTCTAAATCGGAAATATCCTCAGATATAGTGTATTTGCCTGACTTTAAATCGTCTATCTTATTTACTCTTACTCTTTGAAGCCTGCCCTCGTCATAGACCGCCATAAACAGTATCGCTTCTTTGATTTCAGACCTGTTACTTACATCATATGCCGCTGTGACAGTATCGCCTTCAGCCGATATTGACGGTGTCACGATAAGTCCGTTGACGGTTATATATGTTACATTACAGCCGTCAGCCGGAGCGTTTACAGCGTCGTCCGACGCGTGAACCGAAAGCGACAGGATAAATACACAAATCATACTTATAAGAACAGACAGCTTTTTCATAACAATAGCTCCTTTTACATTTCTTTGATTTAATTATACACATCTGTTGACTTATTTTCAATGGATGATATAATAGATTATATGGACAATGTTCACCTTTAAGGAGTGGGATATATGAATAAAACTGTTCCGGAATTCATTAGTATTGACCTTAAAAAGAGCCTTAAGTATCTTCTCTGCGGTC
>JAFQYK010000315.1 GCA_017406485.1 Clostridia bacterium | reverse complement strand
ATTGACACCTACTGGTCAGACCACTGCCGCCACACCACGTTTTCTACTAAGATAAACAACGTAACAATCCCCGAAGGCAAGTACGGCGATGTTATAAAGGCTGCGTATGACGAATACAAGGCAGCAAAGGCTGATTTGTACGCGCCTGACCGCGACACCTGCCTTATGAATATGGCTACAATAATCGTAAAGCAGCTTAAGAAAAAGGGACTTTTAAAGGAAATAGACGAGTCGGAGGAAATCAACGCCTGCTCAATCGTTGTACCTGTTGATATTGATGGCAAGGACGAGGACTGGCTCATAATGTTCAAGAACGAAACACACAACCATCCGACTGAAATAGAGCCTTTCGGCGGTGCTGCAACGTGCCTTGGCGGCGCAATCCGCGATCCGCTGTCAGGCAGAAGCTATGTATATCAGGCAATGCGCGTAACAGGCAGCGGCGACCCGCGCGTTTCGCTTAAAGACACACACGCCGGCAAGCTTATGCAGCGCAAGATTACCACCGGCGCGGCGCAGGGCTATTCGTCCTATGGTAACCAGATAGGTCTTGCAACGGGACAGGTGCAGGAGGTTTACCACGAGGGTTATGTTGCAAAGCGTATGGAAATCGGCGCGGTTATCGGCGCGGCACCGAAGAAAAATGTTATAAGAGAAGTACCGTCAAAGGGCGACGTTATAATTCTGTTGGGCGGCAGAACAGGCCGTGACGGAATAGGCGGCGCGACAGGCTCATCTAAGGCGCACGACGAAAAGAGCGTCTTGGAGTGCGGCAGCGAGGTTCAGAAGGGTAATCCGCCTGTCGAGAGAAAGCTGCAGAGATTGTTCCGTGATAATAAGGTTACAACGCTTATTAAACGCTGCAACGACTTCGGCGCGGGCGGCGTATCCGTTGCGAGTGGCGAGCTTGCGGACGGTCTTGTGATTGACCTCGATAAAGTGCCCAAGAAGTACGAGGGACTTGATGGCACGGAGCTTGCAATAAGCGAGTCACAGGAAAGAATGGCGGTTGTTGTTCGTGAGAAGGATACAGACACGTTTATAAAGTACGCAAACGAGGAAAACCTTGAAGCGACAAAGGTAGCAGTTGTAACCGATGAAAACCGCCTTGTTATGAACTGGCGCGGCAAGACGATATGCGATATTTCGCGCGATTTCCTTAACACCAACGGCGCGACAAAGAACACCGATATTGAGGTAGTTCTGCCCGAAGAAAATAACAGCTTCTTTAAAACTAAGGAAGTAAGCGACATAAAGACCGAGTGGCTTAACACTCTCGGCAATCTTAATGTATGCTCACAAAAGGGACTTTCGGAGCGTTTTGACTCTACAATCGGCGCGAACAGCGTGCTTATGCCATTCGGCGGCAAGTACCAGCTTACGCCCTCGGACGGTATGGCTGCAAAGGTGCCTGTTTTGGGCGGCGAAACAAACACCGCAACGGTTATGACCTTTGGCTACAACCCCGACCTTTCAAGCTGGAGCCAGTACCACGGCTCAACATATGCGATAGTTGAAAGCGTTTCAAAGGCTGTTGCGCTTGGCGCGGACTATAAGAAGATATACCTTACCTTCCAGGAATATTTCGAGAGATTGGGCACAGACCCGAAGCGTTGGGGTAAGCCGTTTGCGTCGCTTTTGGGCGCGTATAGAACGCAGCTTGAATTTGGTATAGCGGCAATCGGCGGCAAGGATTCAATGTCAGGTTCATTTAACGACCTTGACGTACCTCCGACGCTCACATCCTTCGCCGTTGCGCCTGTTAAGGCTGACAAGGTAATCTCGCAGGAATTCAAAAAGGCAGGCTCAACCGTTATAGCATTCACAGTTAAGCGTGACGAAAACGATCTGCCCGACTTTGTTTACTTAAAGAAGATGTACGACACCGTTCACTGGCTTATTTCTGAGGGCAAGGTGCTTTCATCAAGTGTTGTAAAGGGATTTGGCCTGGCTGAAACTGTTTCAAAAATGGCGTTCGGTAATATGATAGGCTTTAAGTTTGCGGATATTGATAAGGATTTGCTCTTTAATCCGTCTATCGGCTCAATCGTGCTTGAAGTAAGCGAGGTATCGGCTTTGTACGCCGATGTTCAGCCGATAGTTTTGGGCGAAACACAGGAAAAGGCGGCAATAGAGATTGGCAGCGTGGCAATCGACCTTAAAGAAGCTGTTGACGCGTGGACAAAGCCCTTGGAAAAGGTATTCCCGACAAAGGCGGGTCATTTTACGGAAGAACCCGAAACCTACTCCTACGACAAGCGCAGCATAACCGTGGCAACCGGGAAATTCGCAAAGCCGCGCGTGTTTATCCCCGTATTCCCCGGTACAAACTGCGAGTACGATACGGCTCGCGTGTTTGAAAAAGCAGGAGCGGTAGCGGACGTATTTGTTATAAGAAACCTCACGGGTGACGATGTTGCTTACTCAATGAAGGAAATGGAAAAGAGAATAAACAATTCGCAGATAGTTATGATACCCGGCGGCTTCTCCGGCGGTGACGAGCCGGAGGGCAGCGGTAAGTTTATTGCGACAGCGTTCAGAAATCCGCTTGTGAAGGACGCGGTTATGAATATGCTCAAAAATCGTGACGGACTTATGCTCGGTATCTGCAACGGCTTCCAGGCTCTTATCAAATTAGGTCTTGTACCGTACGGCGAGATACGCGATTTAGACGCAAACTCACCGACACTCACATTTAACACAATCGGCAGACACGTTTCGTGCATGGCGCGCACAAGAATAGCGTCAAACAAGTCTCCGTGGCTTGCAAATGTAGACACAGGCGACGTTCACACAATCGCGCTTTCGCACGGCGAGGGGCGCTTTATCGCCACGCCGGAGCAGGTAGCAGAGCTTGCAGCGAACGGACAGATTGCAACGCAGTATGTTGACCTTTCGGGCAAGGCAACCTATGACATAGCGTGGAACCCGAACGGCTCCGTATCGGCTATCGAGGGAATATTAAGCCCCGACGGACGCGTATTCGGTAAAATGGGACACAGCGAGAGAATAGGTAACAATGTTTCATTCAATGT
>JAFQYK010000314.1 GCA_017406485.1 Clostridia bacterium | reverse complement strand
CTGTGGGATGAATTGGGCGGCATGATACCGCTTGTCGGAGCTGAGCAATACACTGAAAAGCAAGTGACCTCGATTGGCGGAAACTCAGCAGGTGCAGTAGTTTTGAATGTGCAGGGTACAGGCAACGATGCAGAGCCGGTAATTGAATACACAGCCGTAGAGGACACAGACGAAATGAAAAGTGTTGCGGCTGTTGATGCCTCTCTTGCAGACGGTGAAACACTTGACGGAACGGCTGAATTAAGAATTAAATACGATGCTGACAAAGGACTTGACGCCACTAATCTTTTGCCCGGATACTTTAACCCTACAACAAACGAATGGGAAACAATTCCATATATGCTTGACGAGGAAAACCACGAAGCGATAATAATAACCGACCATTTTTCAAAGTACGGCTTGTTCGAGGTTGAGGGCAGCGGTACACCTACGGCGTTTGCAAAACCACTTGAAGCCTCGCAGATAGCGCAGATGAAAAGTGACACGGCGGAAAAGATACTCGGCGTTTTTAATAATACAGAAAATCCCACTATTAACGATGATGTAATTAGAGATGTGCTTGAAGCGCTTGACGGCTCATTTAACGGCAAGCTGACGGGAACAGGCAGCAACATCAATTCCATTGTTTCAAAGGGCGGTAAAATCGACAGCGGTTTTATAGGCAAAATGGGAACGCAGTTCACCATAATAGGCGTAGTAGGCGCTTGTATAAGCGTTGCAAACAGCGCGTATAAAAAAGGCTTAACGCATACAGACACCTTAAAAGCTATGACAAAGGCGGGTATCGGCGTGGGAGTAGTTTTTGCAACTGCGCCTGTTCAGCTTGCCTATGTGGGTGTGAGTATGGCGCAAATGGCTTACGACCACCAGCAGCAAAAGAAGATTACCGCAAGACACAAAACCATTGAAGGCATATTCAATATGTATAAGAATAAGCAGGGTAAGCGTACCATTGCCGATTGGAAACAGGAATTTGACAAGGCATACAAAAAATACTATGTAGATGAATTAAACAACACAACAGACAACGCGGAGGAAAAGTACAAAAAATTCTATGACGCCGTACATAAGGTAATAAGCGGATATGCCTATCAATTTTTGAGTGATTACGGAAATGGCAGCCTTTATGAGCAGTATTTGTCTATACCGCCATACACGCTTGACACTGCCACACTTGCGGAGGACTTGTGCTACAATTACGAAATTGAGATAAACGAAAGCCTTTCCTCCCTTTTCCTGCAATACAGCCGTCAGGCGTACAGCGACGCGGTTAAAAAATTAGAAGCGGTATGTGAACAAGAACGCGAGGAGCTTAACAAGGAAATCACTCTCAATTTCTATGAGGACGGAGCTGATAATATCGCAAAAAATTACTATGTTAAGTTCTACGATAAAAAGTCAGACGATTGGCGCGCTGATTTTAACGACGAGGGCAAAGCGCGGCTTAAATTTACATATCTGTCATATCTGCAAATGGATAGCCCGCAGGCTATAACTGTATTCGATAAAGAAACAAACAAGGCGGTAGGACAGATACCTTTCCCGAACGGCTCGCTTATTCCCGGCGGTGAAAGCGATATACCGTTTGACACGGATAATGTGCTTATCACGGTAAATATCCACGAGGTCAGACAAAACAGCACCGATCCTTACACCTATGCCAATCTCAAAGGCAGGCTCGCGCCTATAACGAATGAGCAGGACGCAAATTATTTTTCATTTAATCTTGACGATAAGGGCTGCGCGCAGCTACAATACAGCTTAAAAACGTATTACGACGACGGCGCACCAAACCGCATTGAAATCCTTGACAATGAGGGGAGTGTAGTATATCAGACACCATTTAACACATCAATGACGGAAATTGCACTTGACGGCGAAACTTACAGCCTCAATATTTCCTGCTTTGATAGTGACAGCGCGGCATATTATAAATATAGAAAAGCGGAAATTGTATATTTTGAGAGCTTTGATGCGAAGCCGTCTATCGTACAATCGGGTATTATAGGTTCGGACGGCAAATGTATACTCACCTTCCCCAAAAGCGAGTATGAGTTTCATAATAAGGACTATGTTTTGTATGTCTATGATGAGGACGGGAAGGAATTTGAGCATATTTTTGACTTGTCGCAGGTATATGAGGACGGTAATAAAATCAGCGAGATTATTCTGAGATACTATAATCCGGAAAATCCGGAGGAGTTTCTAATTGAACCGGCGGAGCTTACTCTCGGAATATTTGACGGTAAAAAGGAAACCGCAAAGGTTGATGTAAAGAAAGGAAAAATTGCAAAAGTAAAAACAAGTAACGCGAAAGTGGCAACCGCAAGTACAACCGGTTCGATT
>JAFQYK010000313.1 GCA_017406485.1 Clostridia bacterium | reverse complement strand
GCAAACGACGCGCCGACCGCCATATTACGCGTGTATTCCTCGTGACCGGGTGTGTCGGCAACTATAAAGCTGCGGTTATCGGTCGTAAAATAACGGTACGCAACATCTATCGTTATGCCCTGCTCGCGTTCAGCCATAAGGCCGTCAAGAAGCAGCGAATAGTCAATCGCACCGCCGCGGCTGCCAACCTTGCTGTCAAGCTCCAAGGCTTTCTCTTGGTCAGCATAAAGCAGCTTGCTGTCGTAGAGGATATGTCCGATAAGGGTGGATTTTCCGTCATCCACGCTGCCGCAGGTGATAAATTTTAGTAAGCCTTGCATCAGAAATATCCCTCCCTTTTTCTGCGCTCCATACTGCCTGCCGCCTCGTTGTCAATTACGCGCGAGGTTCGCTCGGACGATACGGCGCTAAGAGTTTCTTCTATAATTTCATCAAGCGTGTCGGCGGTTGATTCCACGCCGCCGGTTAATGGATAGCAGCCAAGCGTTCTGAAACGAACTGACTTTAACTGCGGCACTTCGCCCTCTTTAAGCGGGAAACGGTCATCGTCTACCATTATTATATTGCCGTCACGCTCAACAACAGGACGCTGTGCGGCAAAGTATAAGGGTACAATATCAATTTTCTCACGCTTTATGTACTGCCAGATGTCCTTTTCCGTCCAGTTTGAAATCGGGAACACGCGTATGCTCTCGCCCTTGTTAATTTTTGTATTGTACAGCTTCCACATCTCGGGACGCTGATTTTTCGGGTCCCATGCGTGGGCTTCGTTGCGAAACGAGAATATCCTCTCCTTTGCGCGCGACTTTTCCTCATCGCGTCTGCCTCCGCCAAAGGCTGCGGTGAAGCCGTATTTCGTGAGCGCCTGCTTTAAAGCCTGCGTTTTCATTATGTCTGTGTATGCCGCGCCGTGATCAAACGGGTTTATGCCATTTCTGATACCCTCCTCATTGGAATAGACTATCATTTCTATTCCGAGCTTTTTTGCAGTATCATCGCGGAATTTTATCATATCGCGGAATTTCCAGGTCGTGTCTATGTGCATAAACGGAAACGGTGGCTTTTCAGGGTAAAATGCCTTCAAAGCAAGGTGCAGCATTACGGAGCTGTCCTTGCCGATTGAATAGAGCATTACCGGATTCTCGCACTCAGCCGCCACCTCGCGGATTATATATATCGCCTCCGCTTCAAGCTCATCCAGATGTGTTAATTCGCTCATTCGTCCATTCCCCCTAATATTTATTACTTTCCTTTTGATTTATTTCTATTGTTTCTATGCTGCCGTCTGTTTTTTCTATTATCCATTTTAATATGTCGCCATTTTTTTCAGTGTGCATTTTACTTCCCTGTCCGCCAATGTCCGCGCCTAAGTAAAAGGATATGGCGTAAACCGGACATTCCTTTATGCACGAGGTACAGCCCCAGCAGTCCTTGGGATATTTTATGTATGCTTTAGCCAATTCATCTTGTTTAATTAGTGAACCGGGGCATACCTCTTTGCATCTGCCGCAGCCTATGCATTTTGTTTTGTCAATCGTTATGCTCATATTTGCCGCCTCCCTCTACCAAGTCACGCAGGATAATTTTAGTGTCCCCATTTACCGTGACGGAGTTCACATATTTGTTGAAGTTTTTAGTGTCCCTTTCGGGGTAGTCAAGATTTTCGGCAAAGCTGTGCCAACGTGTTTCCTTGCGTGCCCGAAGGTGTGCTATAACGCTTTTGCAAACAGTGAGGCGTTCGCGAAGTTCGTATATGTACATAAGCTCTTGGAAATCATCAGCCGTAAGACCGTCTGACAGCTTTTCAATCTGCTTTATTTTTTCCTCCGCGATACCCAATTGCTTTTCATTGTAGCGGTAGTTGGTCTTTATACCGCCTGCGTACTCGTCCATTATCGTCTGCATTGCTTCTTCAAGCTGTTCTGTCGTGAACGGTGATTGCTTTTCGTTTAAGAAGCGTTCGACTTCTTTTTTATGCTCTTCAATGTCGTTTTCATCTATTGGTGATGACGTGTTTTCGTCCTTTAATACCGCTATCGCGGCAATCTCACCCTCGGCAAGCGCGCCCGTGACATACTTCTGCGGACAGCCGCCCGCGACATCGCCTGCAGCGTACAGGCCATAAATAGTCGTGCGGCGTTCTGTGTCAACCCAGTAGCCGCTGGCGGTATGACCGCCGACTATGTACGGCTCTGTACCCTCAATTTCAACATTCTCCTCCGACGGCCCCTTGCCACTTTCTATCCATTTAAGCGTCTGCGACGGCGCCATATTCAGGTAGGCTTTTTTGAGGTCTTCTTCCTGTTCCTTGGTTATTCCCACGGTTCGCAAATAGCAAGGACCTCTGCCTTCAATATTTTCATTGACAGTACCGTAAACACGCTCGGAGGTGGTTATACCGTATTTTGTTTCGTATATCTCGTCTAAGGAATTTACCTGTTTTGCACCTGCGCCCTGCGCAAGCGT
This sequence comes from Clostridia bacterium, assembly GCA_017406485.1. GTDB lineage: Bacteria > Bacillota > Clostridia > UBA1381 > UBA1381 > Hominilimicola. The sequence continues at coordinate 1,615 of JAFQYK010000313.1, read as the reverse complement.
ACCCGTAGGCGCGATTGTATCCTTGCACCTTAGCGCGATAAAGCGCATTTCAAAGGTGGTCATTTCCGCACCGTGTCTTATCCCCATAGCGTAGCCTGCTCCTGTGTTAAACGGAGGATACCACATCTTATGACGCGAAAATCCGGGATGGTTTGGCTTGTAAAGTCCTGACGCGCCGCCTGTTGCAATTATAACGGACGGAGCTTCTATTATATAAAAGGTATTATTTTCAATCCCTATACCGTACGCGCCTTGAATTTTGTTATCCTTAACTGCGAAGTCGGTTATGTTTACGCGGTTTAAAACCGTTACATTATCAGCTCTGTTTACTGCGCCCGAAAGGATTGGCTTTATGTTTTCGCCGTTAATTTTCAGATTTCTCCAGCCGCGTGAAACATATTTTCCGTTCTCGTCCTTCAGGATGACAAGTCCAAGCTGCTCGAGTTTTTCTGTCACCTTATTAAGCCGCTCGGACATTGTAAGGAGTAAATCCTCGCGGACTATTCCGTTTGCGTCCTTTTTCGCGTAGTTAACATAGTCCCTGGGAGTATGCCCCTCGGTTATGTAGGCGTTAAGCGCGTTTACTCCGGCGGCAAGACAGCCGCTGCGTTTTATGTGCGCCTTTTCACATATAAGAACCTTTTTATCGCTGTTTTCGCTTATCGTTATGGCGGCATAACATCCGGCTGTTCCGCCGCCGATTATAAGCACATCGGTTTTTATTCTCTCTACTTTGACTAACACTTTGCCGCCACCTCCATTTCCTACTTCTTGTGTAGGATTATACTACTTTTATCCTACTATGTCAATAGGAATAGTATAATTTTATGTTTTGCATAAAAAAAATACTGCGCTTGGCAGTATTTTTAGTTGTTTAAATTACTACGGCCTCTTCGCGTAATGCGCTGTTTTCAATTAAATACGCGTCATTGCCGACAGTAACAAACAACCGGTATAAAAACACGTCCACCGTTTCGCCAACTGAAACTGCGCTCTCGTCAAGGGCGCGGCGTGCTGTAAGAATAATGCCGTTGGTTCTTACGCTAATCTCAATACTGTTGCCGCGAAATGCTATTCTCTCCACCGTTCCCTCCACCGCTGAGCTTTTGTACTTCTGAACTTCGTCCTTTTTTGTTATCTTTATAAACTCCGGCCTTACTATTGCCTTTTCCGAGCCGTCTATGTATTCGAACGTTTTAAACGCGCTGTAATCATCTATCACCGTTGTCTGACCGAAAAAGCCTGCCGTGAACGCGGTTGTCGGCTTTTGGTATACCTCAATAGGCGTTCCCGATTGTTCTATTCTGCCCTTATTGGTGATTATGATTTCGTCCGCCACCTCTATCGCCTCGTCCTGGTCGTGCGTTACGAATATGCTTGTTATGCCGAGCTTGCCGATTATATCCTTTAGCCACGTCCTAAGCTCCTGACGCACCTTTGCGTCAATCGCTGCGAATGGTTCGTCAAGAAGCAATAGCTGTGGATTTGGCGCAAGTGCGCGTGCAAACGCCACACGCTGCCTTTGTCCGCCCGAAAGCTGGGCAGGATAGCGATTACCGAGGCCTTCAAGACCAATAAGTGATAAAAGCTCGTTTACACGCTCTTTTATATACTT
>JAFQYK010000312.1 GCA_017406485.1 Clostridia bacterium | reverse complement strand
CGTCCTGCCCTCGGTCGCAAGCGCGTTATATATCGGCATAAAATAGCCGCGCCAATCCTCATCTGTGTGGTAGATTACGCTGTCGTGCAAAAACCACTCACCGTCCCGCGTCAACGCAAATCCGCGCTCGCTCACCGACATATCAATCTCGCCGTCACCGCCGTTTATATCAATTATTATATCAGGATTTTCCTCGGCAATCCTTACCTTACCCAAATTCATACCGTCAAAGACAAATCCGTAATCCACCTCACTGAGAAGCGGAAAAATACGTTTTGCGGCAAGCGAACCGAACGACGCGCGGTAGCTCGCTTTCATATACATCTGCGCCGATGACGTGCGGCTTTCCAGTGTTTCAGCCAGTATCCTTATTATTCTGTCCTGCGGCAAAGGAAATTCATTTTCACGAGGATTGAACTTATTATACCGGTCAAATTTGAATTCCTCGTTTTTAAGATATTTGTCAAGGAAGTTTTCTATTCCGTGTACCTCGTTACCGTCAACGATAAGGCCTGCGCTGTAGTCAACGCCGGAGTTTTGATGTCTGCCGGCGTATATGACAAACTTTGCGTGAAGCTGGGTTTTCTGCTGCTTGTGCGCGATAAAATCACCGCATAGCTGCATAGCAAGGCGGTCATTTTCATCAACAAAATCAGTGCCGTCCTGAAGCTCCTTCTGCCGCTGTTTAAGCGCGGCAATAATATGCTTGCAGGCGGTGTTCATAGTTTCAAAATACGGACACGTACAGAAGCAGTCCGTTATGTTGTCGCCGTCAAGCTTTACGTTGACGTTGTACAGTTCCTCACCGTCAACAACAGCCGTTATCAGGTTTTCTTCACGTTTTCTGAGGTGTACCCGCCCCTCCTTAAAGTATTCAAGCCCGCGCTTGTACATAGTCGAGGAGCAGATTTTCCTTATCATATTTTCGGTAATCTGCATAGCTGCGCCTTTCCTTAGCCTTCCCTTATCTCCGTTAGTATCTTATAATTATAACACACTTTGGGAATTTATACAATATAAAATTTGAATTTTTATGGATTTATTTGGTAATTTGTGGTATTATGGAGGAAAAGGAGATTTGAATATGGGAAAATTTGATGGAATATTATTATGCACCGACCTTGACGATACGCTGCTTCAAAGCGACAAAAGCGTATCTGAGGAAAACCTCAGAGCGATAGAGTATTTCAAAAGCGAGGGAGGGCTGTTTACGTTTGTGACCGGCCGTGTACCGCTTGGAGCAAAACCGGTTCTAAGGCAGGTTGTGCCTAATGCTCCGGCGGTTTGCTTTAACGGCGGCGTGATTTATGATTTTGAAGAAAAACGAACGCTTTGGTCGCGTACTCTCCCCGACAGTGTATTAAAGGCTGCGGAGTACATAGATAATAAACTGCCTTATGCCGGTATTGAGGTTTGCACGGCGGAGAAGGTTTATTTTTGTAAAGTGAATAATATTGTTTTGGAACATCAGCGATTGGAGGAATTCCCGGATAACTTTGTGTCATACACGGCCATTCCCGAAAAGTGGAGCAAGGTGCTGTTTATGGTGGAAAGTGAGAAAATGGCGGAGCTGAGGGAAACGATTGACAATGCGCCGTTTGCCGCGGATTTCAGCTTTGTGCAGTCAAGCCCGTGGTACTACGAGCTTCTGCCCAAGGGTGCAAACAAGGGCAGCGGACTTGGGAAGCTCTCTGAAATACTTGATGTGCCGCTTACGCGCGTCATAGCGTGCGGCGACAACGAAAACGACCTTGAAATGATTAAAGCGGCAGGCTGCGGCGTGGCTGTTGAAAATGCGGTTGATATTGTAAAAGACGCGGCGGATTATATAACCGT
>JAFQYK010000311.1 GCA_017406485.1 Clostridia bacterium | reverse complement strand
GTAGTTTATGTATGGGATAAACCAGCCCTCTAAAACATCAGCAAAACCGCTCGGCTTGTATTCCTTTGAGGGATCCATACCGTCAATATTCGCTATAATCGTCGCAGCTTCTGCGCGGCTTATTGTTTTGTCGGGACGGAAGGTATAGTCGGTATAGCCTGAAATATACGCCTTGTGCGTGTAGTTTGGCAGAGCCGCCGCACTCTCTGCCGCAAGGCGCATAACCGTAAATGAATTTGCCGGCGCTGAATATGTAAATTCGTTTGCCGCGTTTGTTATCTCGCTCGCATACGGAACAATCGCTGTCGGGTTTTCAAGACTGTTTTCAAGGCTTGTATCGCCCTCCATAACAAAGGTTTTTGCGTTGCTGTCCGTAATATCCGCGCCGGTTATGTTTATATCAACCGGCACGTCGCTTCCGAGCGTGTTTACGACCTTAACAACAACCTCGCCAGCGTTCTCGTCATACACGCTTGACGCGTAAACCGGTCCGTACGCCTTCGGCTTTTGGTATGAGCAGATAAACTCGCCGTCAAGGTACGCTTTAATCTCATAGTCCGTAACCTCTACGCGCACATCGTACCACTTGTTGTCCTCGATATGTACCTCGCCGACATACGACTGCTCCGCTACGTTGCCGACCTCCGACGATACGCCGTTTACGATATGCTGTATTTTTGCGGTCGTGTTGCCCCAGCCGCCGATGTTTACGCGGTAGTAGTTGAGGTTATCCTCCGCCGCAACGCCAATCTGGAAGCCCTCGCCGCCGCCTGTTTTCTTTGCCTTTAAGTCAAGCGTGTAGTAACGCGCTCCATCATACTCATAAAAGCAGGTTGAACCAGTGCTGTCTGAAATCTGCGAGATTACACCGTCTTTCAATGACCATTCGCCTACGCCTGTCTGCCAGCCCCAGTCATCTAATGTGTTCCATGTATCATTTGAATTGTCTGTATCTTCGTCATCTTCCATTTTGAAAAATTCATCATCGTTTGGAGATATAGTTCCGATGGTGTCACCGCTTACTAATGTAACATTCTTAAACTCATTCTGTGTTCCCCATGAGCCGAGAACCACACCGCCGTGAAAATAATCTTCATCATAAATACCGTTCATTTCTACTTCTGTCGGGAGTGAATAATCGCCCTTATTGTTCGAGAACAGCGATTGAACATAATAATTCGGAGTGAGCATTATTTCATCATTATTAAACCAAATCATATTTGACGCCGACCATTGCGTGTTGCCGTACTTCGCAAACATCGGCGCGTATGAAGCCATACGCACAACATCGGCATTTCTTTCAAGACCTGTCATAAACGCAGCTTCTGAAAGCGCATTATACCACGCGTTGCCCTTTGACGCGTACTCGCCCAAAAACACCTTTGAATTTGTGTCGCGGCGGTAGTTGTCGTAGCGGTAAGCGTGGGTGCGGAACCAGTCGGGGTTCTCGTAATAATGCTCGTCAACGCGGTCCGCAAGCTCCGTATGCTCGTTTATCCAGTTCCAGGCAAGGTCGTTCGAAGCGCCGCTTGAGGAAAGTCCCGAGGTCGTTACAAGGTTCATTTCGGGATATTTTTCGTGTATCTGCTTTGCAAATTCATAGTAACGCTCAAAATAAATGTCGCCGAACTGCTCGTTGCCTATGCCGATATATTTCATATCGAACGGTTCCGGGTGTCCCATATCTATTCTTAATTTCACCCATTTATTACTCTCGTCCGTACCGTTCGCGAATTCGATAAGGTCAAGCGCGTCATCAATATACGGCTGCAGCTTATCCATCGGCACAAGATAGTCCTCGTCCGTCTTGCCGCCGCTGCGCGCCTGACACGCCATACCGCAGTTCAAAATCGGAACAGGCTCCATGCCCAAATCCTCGCACATCTGGAAATACTCGTAAAAGCCTAAACCGTAGGTCATCATATACGTTTTGTCGGAAGGGCTCCATATGTTCACCATTTCTTTTCTTTCGGCAACATCGCCTACGGTGTCCTTCCAGTTCCACGCCGTTTCCATTGTGTTACCCTCAATAGCACAGCCGCCGGGGAAACGCAGGAATTTCGGGTGCATTGCCTCTAAAGCCTCCATAAAGTCCTTGCGCAAGCCGTGTCCCTTGTAAGTGTCCTCGGGGATAAGGGAAATCATATCAAGGTCAAGGTCGGCACTGCTCAGTAAGGCAAGTGCACCTAAATTATATTCTCCGCTTCCTGTAAGCGTGAAAGTGTATTTTTTCCACTCGTTTTTGGAATTACATTCTATTGTGCCTATACCGATGAGATCTTTATTTATCCGCGATATTGATACCGTCAGCTCGCCTTCTCCTCGCGCGTAAACGGAAAAATTATATTTTTCGCCTTCTTTTATATTCATGCCTTGAAATCCGTCGTTTATCATTGACGAACGCGCTTGCATTACAACATATGTCGGATTGTTTTCATTAAGCGGGTTTTCGGTGTTAATCTTAACATCACCGCTTGTTTCCCAAGAATACAAATGTCCGTCCTTTTCCGTTTCAAACGACCTGTTCTGCACCATTTCCGCGTACAGTCCGCCGTCAGCGGCACTGTTGATGTCCTCAAAGAACAAGCCCCACATTTCGTCCGACACGTCTTTTGAGCGGTCAGCCGCGTCAATGTTTATCGTGTACGGGCTTTCATTCGCGCCTGTGACATAGACGGTGTACTCCTGCTCATAGTCGCCGTATGAAGCCATAAGCGTAACCTGTTCGGTTTGGTCATAGTGCTTAACCGCGCCTGTTTCGGTATCGATAAGTCCGAGGTTGTCCACCTCGTTCCAATAAAGCCCATCCGTCTGCGGCAGGTCGATTTTATCACCCGTCACAAGCTGTCCGTCCTCAATGGAGTATGACTTTAACAGCATTTCTCCGCTTATCTCGCCCTCGGAGAATACCGCGCCTATTTCATCCGCCGTCAAAGCCTTGTCGTACACGCAGAAATCGTCAACCACCGCCGAAAGATACGCGTCAGCGTCATAGTGGGATTTGCCGATATAGTTCAGTTCATTCTTAATATCGCTCGGCTTAATGGAAAGGTTTGACTTTGTGTAAAGAAGTCTGCCGTTGCGGTAATAGTTAATCGTACCCTTGTCGTAGGTAACCGCATAGTGTACCCACTCGCGCTCCGTTTCCTGCGGCGCGTCAACGGAATTTACATCTGACGGTGTTTTCATCTCAATCCTCGTTGTGCCGCCTGAGTAGGGCGAGAGGAAAAAGTTGTTTTTATCGTCCGTTCCGAAATCAAACACGCGCGCCCATGTTGCGAACTTGTTTATCTTCACCCACGCCGATATTGTCATGCTGCCCGACAAAATGTTTTCGGGCAAAAGCGCGTAACCGTCCACGCCGTCAAGCAAAAGACCTTTGCCAACATTTCCTTCATCAGTAATGCTTGCGCCGCCGTTTAGTTTCAGCTCATTCTTGCCGTCATCGCTCGCAAGCGCGTTATCACCGTCAAACGTATAACGCAGTATTGGCGTCACCTCCGCCGTCTTGGCAAACGACACGGTGGGCAGCAGTGAAACAGCCATTGCCGCCGCTGCAAAAAATGCTATAATTCGTCTTTTCATATCCGTTGCTCCTTAAAATTACTTATTATATTCATTGTACACTTTTTTCAAAGCAGTGTCAATTTAATCTTCCGAACAAAATTTTAAAAAATTAAGGCAAAATTAAGAAAAGTATGATACAATATAATTATGATGAAAAACGGGAGGAATTAGTGTGAAAGAACGAAGTTCTTTCGCATCTGTGCGGCTTTGCTGTACAAAGCTCGCAAGTCCTTGAACGAAGTGAAAGGATGGCTGATTAAAATGCGTATACTTGTTGTTGAGGATGAAATTCACCTGGCGGAAGCGCTGGCGCAGATACTTAAAAAGAACAACTACACCGTTGACGTGTCAAATGACGGCGAGGATGGATTGGATAACGCGCTCAGCGGGATATATGACGTTATTGTGCTTGATATAATGCTGCCGAAGATGAACGGCCTGGATGTGCTTGAAAATATCAGAAGCGAGGGCTTTGACACGCCTGTAATACTGTTAACCGCAAAGAACGAGATTTCCGACAAGGTTCGCGGTCTTGACAGCGGCGCGGATGATTACCTTGCAAAGCCGTTTAACACTGAGGAATTGTTGGCGCGTATACGCGCGCTCGGCAGACGCCGCGGCGAGATTGTGGCGAACACAAACACGATCTCCTTTGCCGATATAACCTTAAACACCCAAACGCTGCAACTTACGAGCGGCGCAAACGAGATAACGCTGACGCTGAAGGAAAGCGAGCTATTAGAACACCTTATGCTGCACAAGGGTCTTGTTTGCTCAAAGGAGCAGATTATAGAAAAGCTGTGGGGATTTGACAGCGAGGCGGAGGCAAATCACGTTGAGGTGTATATTTCCTTTCTCCGCAAAAAGCTCACCTTTGTGCATAGTAAAGCCGCGATAAACACGGTGCGCGGCGTGGGATATACGCTTGTGGAGGGATAAATATGTTTAAGAAACTGAGAAACAAGCTGCTTATTGTAAACACGCTTATAATTGCCGCGCTTGTAATCGGCAGCTTTTCGGTGATATATATTATCACACTGCAGAATACAAACAGAAATATTGATATAAAGCTGGAGCGGTCAATCAATTTTGCAAAGGATGACCACGAGCCGCGTATGGGCGACCGTGAAAGGGAAGGAGCGGAACCGTCAAACGGAGAAACACCGCCGCCCAAGCCCGAGGATGATATGCGCCGTATGCCTGATGGTGAGCCGCCCGAAATGCGCGAAAACAGCGGCGAGCCGTTTTCGCTGACGTTTACGG
>JAFQYK010000310.1 GCA_017406485.1 Clostridia bacterium | reverse complement strand
GACAACCCCAACACCCACGGCACAGGCTGCACGCTCTCGTCAGCGATAGCCTGCAACCTCGCGGCAGGTTTTGAAACAGTGCGCGCCATAGAAAATGCAAAGGGTTACATAACCGACGCGTTAAAAGCCGGACTTGATCTCGGCAGGGGCAGCGGACCGCTCAACCATATGTGCAGAATGTAAACAGTAGGACTGCGTAGTCAGTCCTTTTTTCGTGCAATTTTCTTGACAAAGAGGTCATAAATCTATATAATAGGAATATGGTACAATTTACTAAAAAAAATGAAATTGTAATTATGGAATTGTGAATATTTAATATGAAGGGAAGGATAAATATGAGATGTTCAAATTGCGGAGCGGAGATTACCGAAGATTCGCTGTTCTGCGGTGAGTGTGGCGCACCTGTGCCGCAGCAGCCGTCAAATGATAATATTTACACAAGTGAGCCGTCATATAATGCAGCGCCGCCAACAAACAGTGTACCTGTAATGACTTGTCCGCGCTGCGGCAGACAGGTTGAAAACGGTACGTCGTTTTGCCCCAATTGCGGTTACAGTCTTGACATAAGCCGCACACCGGGAGGCCGGCAATATTATAATCAGCCGCCTCATCAGCCGCAAAAGAAACGCAGCGCATTATTTATTGTGCTTATAATAATTATTGGCGTGTTGGTTCTTGTATCAGCCGCTCTTATCACCTTTATGGCGTTAAATGGCGGCGCGCCGAGCGCAACCCCGTCGCCATCGCCTATCGCAACGGCATCTCCGACGCCGACACCGACACCGACGCCGACACCGACACCAACGCCGACAGCGCCTCCGGCGCCTGCCGCACAGCCGGCACAGGCAGTACCTGCCGCGCCCCCGGCGCAGAGCAGCGCGGCTGTGACAAGCGGCTTTGTTTTCCCGTCCGATTCGGTTTACATTTCCGAAGCCGACCTTAACGGACGTTCACAGGACGAGGTAAGACTTATTATGAATGAAATGTACGCAAGACACGGATATATATTCTCAAGCAGAAGCTATCAGGATTATTTCTCATCAAAATCCTGGTATGTTCCCGTATCAACCTCACAGGCGGAGGCTGAGAGAAAGTTTAATTCGATCGAGCTTGCAAACAAAAACGTTATAAGCAACTACGAGAAAAAACGCGGCTGGAGATAAATATGTTAAAGGTTCTAAAACACATCTGCATCATATGTATAATTTGTTTGCTCACAGCGGTTTTGCCGGGCTGCGGAAAGAGCGGCACACAGACCTCCACGGTGGAAAAGCTGCTTAGTAATATGACCTTAGAGGAAAAGGTCTGGCAGATGTTTTTCGTGGCTCCTGAGGATATAACCGGCGTCGGAACGGTCATACAGGCAGGAGAAGCGACAAAAAAAGCGCTTAATGATTATCCCGTCGGCGGCATAATCTATTTCGGACAGAATATAAAGTCGCGCGGACAGATAAAGGAAATGATTGCAAAAACACAGAGCTACAGCAAAATACCGCTTTTTTTAGCTGTTGACGAGGAGGGCGGCAGAGTAGCCCGGTTAGGGAACGCCGGCGTTATAGACAAGCAGCCGCCAATGCGTGAGATAGGCGACAGCGGCAACAGCGCAAAAGCAAGGGAAATCGGCGAATTTCTCGGCGCGGAGCTAAAAGAGCTTGGCTTTAATATGGACTTTGCGCCGGTTGCCGATGTTATGACGGTAGGAAATAACGAGGATATAGGCGACCGTTCCTTCGGAACCGAACCTGCGGCAGTCGCGGATATGGTTGCGGCAGAGGTAGAGGGTATACAGTCAAAGGGCGTCAGCGCAACGTTAAAGCATTTCCCCGGCAACGGCAGCACAGCCGCAAACACGCATTACAGTAAGGCAATATGCAAGCGGACTGCGGAAGAATTACGCCAATGCGAGTTTATACCGTTCAAAGCCGGTATAGATGCGGGCGCGGACGCTGTTATGGTGACGCACGCGGCATTTATGAACATAACCGGCGATGAAACACCTTCAACGCTTTCACCTGTAATTATAGGCGATTACCTTCGCGGCGAGCTGGGCTTTAATAAGGTTGTAATCTCTGACGCGTTCAATATGGGCGCTGTAACGAACGAATACACACCGGAGGACGCGGCGGTAAAAGCCGTGCAGGCAGGTATTGACGTTATCTTAATGTCAACCGATGTAAAAAAAGCACACGCTGCTGTAGTAGATAAAGTGTGCGCCGGAGAGATAAGCGCACAGCGTATAGATGAAAGTGTTAAGAGAATTCTTGATTTAAAAATGGAAAGAGGTCTTTTACAATAGTATTCTAAAATTAACCGGCCGCTTATATGGGTGGTCGGTTTTGTTTGAGAATTTATATCTGCATATATCCTTCAACATATATTTTGATATAGACAAAACCTTTATTTTATGATACAATTCATACATATTGATATTAGCAAGGAGGATAGGTCATATGTATATCAGTGATACGGGTAAGATATGGCTTGCGACAGGAGCTGACAGGATTTATCTTGAACCGTCAATGCTCTGCCGACACGGACTTATCGCCGGCGCGACCGGTACGGGTAAAACTGTTACTTTGAAGGTCATAGCCGAATCTTTAAGCGATATGGGCGTGCCGGTGTTTGTCGCGGATATAAAAGGGGATTTAAGCGGTATGTGCGAGCCGGGCAGTGAGAATAAGCATATCCGCCGCAGCATAGACACGATGGGTATAGAGAATTTTGACTATACCACATACCCCGTAAGATTTTTTGACGTATACGGTGAGCAGGGACACCCCGTTCGCACAACAATATCGGATATGGGTCCGGAGCTTCTTGCAAGGCTTTTGGGACTTAACGACACGCAAAGCGGAGTTTTGCGTATCGTGTTCCGCATAGCCGATGATAAGGGCCTGCTTCTTCTCGATTTAAAGGATTTACGCAGTATGATACAGCACGTCGGCGACAACGCTTCCGAGTACAAGCTGCGCTACGGTAACGTTTCGCCGCAGACAATCGGCACAATACAGCGCGCGCTTTTAACACTTGAGGACGAGGGCGGAGAGATATTCTTCGGTGAGCCTATGCTCGAAATATCCGACTGGTTTGACTGGGACGAGAATGGCAGAG
>JAFQYK010000309.1 GCA_017406485.1 Clostridia bacterium | reverse complement strand
GTTATTTCCTTTTGTATGGTTACAATGGCGTACTTAATAGCAACAAGCCATGGGGCGAAGCTGCCATATGTGCCTATGCTTGTCAAGTCGCTTATACTCACGTTTATAGTCGGTTATATACTCATATTCATATTTATGCCGTTGTATATGAAACTCGTATTTAAGCGTAACGGTATACAGCCGGGCAGTGAGCCAAAGGAAAGATAAGGTAAAATCCGCGGAATACACCGCGGATTTTTTCTTCGCTTCGCTCGGAAAGCGCAGATGCGCAAACAAAAGCGTTTATCCTTCTCTGCCCACCGTAAGGCGTGCGCCGAAGACGCTTTTGTTCTTTAGGGAGGTTACGGTGTCGGAAAGAAAAATAAAAAGACATTAAACTCCATAGAAGCCTATGAAGCATTAATGCCTTTGATTGAACGAATTAAAAAATTAGCTTTTGATTTCTGCAAGAAAATCCTCTATCACGTCAAACATATGTATCGGTTCGAGCTGATATTCGTTGCACTTTTCGACAAGCCGCTGCACGCTGTGTTTATCTGTGGATAAATCCGCCGCAAAAGGCCCGTCATTATATTTCATTCCGTAAACCGTGTATTCCCTGCCTTCGACAATTACTTTGTCTTTTGTAAGAAAATACATAAGCTTACTCCTTTATTTGATTGTAGTAAAATTATACATTAAGTGGAAATATTTTACAACACCTTTTTCGGATTTGTAATACAAATGAAACATTCCAAAACAACCACAAAAAAACAGAGTCCTTTTTTTTGGACTCTGTTTTTTGTATAATTATGTCAGAAAATAAAAGGGAGGATATAAAAAATGATTGTTTTCGGTTCAATTCTCGTGACGGCAGGTATGACAATTTTGGTGACGTTAAAGCTTGGCGAGATAGGCAGATAAGGAAAGCGGCGATATATTATCGCCGCTTTTCGATTTAGCCGTGAGGCTTTATTATTTTTTTTATCCGTTGCTTCAGCGTTAGCAACGCGAGCTTGCCCTTGCCTGCCTTGTGTGCTATGTCGCGTTTTGCCTTTGAGTTTATCATTTCGGTGAATTTCAGAGCCATTAAATAATAGACGCGCTTTTTGTAGTGGTTTATGCTGTCGTTAAAGTCGTCGTCCGAGGCGATGTATTCATTTACATCAAACAGCGTGACATTTTTCTCGTTCTCAAATTCCTTCCTTACCGCTGCGTTCCATTTTTTGTGGTCATTGTGCCTGTCATTCCAAGCCTCTAAAACGTTGTCCTTATATTCTCTCTCGCAGCCTAAAAGTATCACAAGCTCCGTTTCGGGCTGCAAATGTTCATATATAAACCGCAGATTTTCCGCTGTCTGTTCGGGTGTAAGCCTGCCTAAAAACTCATACTCGTTCTTTATCTTCTGCAAGTCATCTTTTTTAAAATTGCAGTTTGCGGTGTAGACCTCCTTTTTGATATATTTATCCCAAATAGCTTCATCGGTGAGCGGATAAATATATTCACCGAACGCGAAAATCTCACCGCCGTCTTTTTTTCGGTATAAGCCGAGGTTCGGGTCAGTAAGTATGCTCACAAACACCATACCGTATTTGTTTTTGTAAATGTTGTCGGGGAACATCGCGCTGTCGCAAACAGGTAAATCACAAAGCGCGCTTTTCTCGTTTTCCGTAATAGAAAACGCTTCTTTAATCTGCTCCGTGTGGTTCATACCCTCAATCGAAACGCCGAGCGATTGCTTTTCGCGGCTTACGTATGTAAATTCGCAGTCAAACATATCCTCGTTTTTTATAAATGAAAAAATCTGATTGAGGTCGCACGGGCCTTTCATCAGCACCTTAAAATCAGCGTTGTCTATCTTCTTGAATTCATTATCGTCGTCCGATTTATTCTGATTTATCCAATCAGGGGACGGTTCGGTTTTGCCAATCTTAACAGACACATCACCGACAATATTTAATTCGGGCGAGCCGATATGCTCATACGTGTACTGCTCCAAGCCCATACCGAGCGTGCGGCAGGAAAACAGGAAATGTACCGCCTTACCGTCCTTCACTGCGTAAAAGCCGACAACACCGTAATCGCCGTACTTATCGTGCGCCGTAACATAGCCGCAATCCGCGCCCTTATCAGCGAGCAGCGCGTCAAACTCCTCGCGCGCCGGCCGCGCCTTTGTAAAGTTAAGCTGATTTGCGCGCATTGTTAGCTCGTGCAGCCTCTCTGCATTTTCAAGGCAATCTGTATGGAATTCAACCTTGATATTACTCTGACGCAGAAACTCTTCATTTGAACTCATGCTTTCCTTTATCCTGTTTTTCTTTTCAAGTACCTTATAGCTTTCAAGCCTTTTAAAGCCCTTGTCCTCTTTATCAAGCCTTGAGATTTCCTTATACAGCTCGCCTATTTTATCGGGCAATGCCGTCATAATTTCGGGCGAAAAATATTTCGCCTCTTCGAGGTTTTGCGGGTTGTCATCTATAAACAGCACGTTCGGCGCGCGCAAATTCATCGCCGCAATCGTATCCTTTATTCTCTGTCCCTTTGGCTGCCAGTTAATCGAGCTAAAGACAAAATACTTGTCCATATCCCATTCCCTGAGCTTTTCAATACACGGTTCTTTGTCGTTCTTTGAGCATATGGAATTTACAATTCCTTTTTTTGCGCACATCAAAACAAGGTCGCAGGCCTCTTTGCGAGGTGCGACCGTTTGTTCTGATATTGTACCTGTCCAAAAGGTATCATCCAAATCCCATATTATGAGTTTGATTTTTGAAACATCCATTTCAATCACTTATCTTAAAATAATTTCATTTCTTCCGGGGCCGTTTGATACAATCTTAATCGGCACCTCAAGTTCCTTTTCAACGAACTCAATATAATTGCGGCAGTTTTCGGGTAAGTCCTCATACTTAGTTATACCGCGAATATCTGTTTTCCAGCCGGGCAGCACTTTAAGCACCGGCTTTGCCTTTTCGAGTTTTGCCGTGGTGGGGAAGTCGCGCGTTACCTCGCCGTCAATCTCATAACCCACACAAACAGGGATTTCATCAAGGTATCCAAGTACGTCAAGCACGGTAAACGCAACCTGAGTTGTACCCTGTACCCTGCATCCGTAACGCGAAGCCACACAGTCAAACCAACCCATTCTTCTCGGTCTGCCCGTTGTCGCTCCGTACTCGCCGCCGTCACCGCCGCGGCGTCTTAGCTCATCGGCCTCGTCACCGAATATCTCGCTGACAAACGCGCCTGCGCCGACTGCCGAGGAATACGCCTTAACAACCGTGATAATCTCCTTAATCTCATACGGCGGAATACCTGCGCCGACAGCTCCGTAGCCTGCGAGCGTTGAAGAAGAGGTTGTCATCGGATAAATACCGAAGTCGGGATCCTTTAGTGAACCGAGCTGTCCTTCAAGCAAAATGCTCTTGCCGCTCTTAATCGCATCGTGCATAAACGCAACAGAGTCTATAACATACGGCTTAATCATCTCGCCGTACTCCTTTAGCGTCTTAAACATTTCATCGGCGTCAAGCAGCGGCTTGTGATAAACGTGCTCCAGAAGCAAATTTTTAACCTCAAGCACATTCTTAATCTTTTCCTTTAATCTTTCGTCATCCTCAAAAAGCTCCCATACCTGAAAACCGATTTTAGAGAACTTATCCGAGAAGAACGGCGCAATACCTGACTTTGTCGAACCGAACTGTCTGTCAGAAAGCCTTTCCTCCTCGTACTGGTCAAAGAGCTTATGGTAGGGCAGAAGCACCTGTACTCTTTCCGATACGACAATGTTCGGCTTCGGCACGCCGCGGCCTGTGACCTCGTCAATTTCCTTAATAAGCTCGGGAATATCAAGCGCAACGCCGTTTCCTATCATATTGGTTACGTTCTGATTGAACGAACCTGACGGAAGAAGATGCAGAGCGAATTTTCCATATTCGTTTATTATAGTGTGACCTGCGTTTGCGCCTCCCTGAAAGCGGATAACAATATCAGCCTCAGCAGCAAGCATATCGGTAATCTTGCCCTTTCCCTCGTCGCCCCAGTTGGCGCCTACTATTGCCTTTACCATAATTTTTGCCTCCTATATTTGTATTAGTTTTACTCGTTTAATAAAAGCTTTATTCTTGTGGTGTCGCTTGAAACCACCGCAACAGCCTCCTGCTCGGTCCAGCTATACGCCCAGGTGTGAAACAGCTCTGAAAAACCGTCAACTCTGCCGCCGTCCTCGTCATAGCAGGCAAAGCTCAATATGACGTTGCCGCTGTCGTCGCGGTATGTTTTCACGGTGTAGGTTATTTCATAATCGCCATCGTCATTCAGCGTAACATCAATTATCGTAAAATCGCTGCAATAATGTGAGTTCTTTTCGTTCTCGTCATCATACGTAATGTTGTATTCGCCGCTGTAATGCTGCGGCTGTGAGTCCGCTGTTTCGCTGTTTTCGTCCGTTGTGCTGTTCTCTGTGGTCACGCCCGGCGCGGCCGAAGCAGCCGGAGTGTTCTCTTCGTTAATATCGGCCTCTGCCGTTTCAGATGTATCTGTTTCATCCGGTGCGGCTGTTGCCTCGGGTGATGACTCAGCGCCCTGACTACCTGTTTTTGAATTAGTTTGCCAAGACGCAGACGGTGTTGCGGTTGCCTTAGGGTCTGTCGTGGCTTCGGGATTGTCAGTCGCTTCGGGATTATCAGTCGCTTCGGGTGATGCGGTAGCCTCCGGTGAAGCTGTTACTTCAGGCGCGGTTTCCTTTGTTGTAATCGTCACCGTACGCGTTTCTTCTTCCCAGTCAACCTTGCAGTCAAGGCTTTCCGCAATCGCACGCAGCGGAACAAGCGTTCTGTCACCGATTATGACCGGCGGTGCGTCAAGCGTTATTTTGTTATAGTTCACAAACATCAGCTCATAACCGATGGTCATAATAATCTCGGTATCGTCCTTGTCGGCCGTGACAGTGCGTGTCGTACTGTCCCAATTTACAAGCGTACCTAACTCCTCAAAAATTGCACGCATAGGAACCATAGTGCGGTCGTTTATAATCTGCGGCTGCACGTCAAACTCCAGCTTTCTGCCGTCTAAATTAACCGTAATATCATCCGCGCCGTATACGGCAGGCAGCGCCGCAGTGAGCATCACCGCCGCAATTATAAGGGATAACAGCTTTTTCATAATAATATCCTCATTAAACGTTAATCTCAACCTCTACGCCCAATAAATCCTGATTTTTCTCCAAAACCGGATATACGTAATCGTTTAAGAAATCCTCTGTCTGCTCGGGCGCGCGTCCGACATAGTTTTCGGGCTTAAACGCCGCGTTAATCTCGTCGAGCGTAAGACCGAACGACTTGTCAGCCGCGATAAGCTCAGCAAGGTTGTTGTCCTTGCCCTCTACCTTAACGGTTTTACCCGCCTCCATAGAGTAAACGCGGATTTTTTCGTGTAAATCCTGTCTGTCGCCGCCTTTTTTAACAGCGTCCATCATAATGTTCTCGGTTGCCATAAACGGTATCTCGCGCATAAACTGCTGCGTTATAACCTTGTCATATACAACAAGTCCGTCCACAACGTTGATGTAAAGGCTCAAAATAGCATCCGTTGCCAGAAACGCTTCGGGAACGGATATTCTCTTGTTCGCGCTGTCATCGAGCGTTCTCTCGAACCACTGCGTTGAAGCGGTGATTGCCGGGTTCAATGCGTCAACGATAACGTAACGTGCGAGCGAGCCTATTCTTTCGCTTCTCATCGGGTTACGCTTGTACGCCATAGCGGACGAGCCGATCTGCGACTTTTCAAACGGCTCCTCAATCTGCTTTAAGTGCTGCAATAGTCTTATATCGTTTGAGAACTTATACGCACTCTGAGCAATTAAGCTCAAAGTGTTGAGCATTTGCGAATCGAGCTTTCTCGGATACGTCTGGCCGCTTACGGGGAAGGTGTCCTTGTAGCCCATCTTTGCGGCAATCTTCCTGTCAAGCTCCTTGCACTTCTCGTGGTCGCCCTCAAAAAGCTCCAAAAAGCTTGCCTGCGTACCGGTCGTACCCTTGCAGCCGAGTAATTTTGCCTTGGAGAGCTGATACTCAACGTCCTCCAGATCCATAAGCAAATCCTCAAGCCACAACGTAGCGCGCTTACCTACCGTTGTCGGCTGCGCGGGCTGGAAGTGGGTGAATGCGAGCGTCGGCAGATCCTTGTTTGCCTTTGCAAACTTCGCAAGCTCGCTTATGAGGTTAATGAGCTTCTTTCTTATAAGCTCCATAGCCTCGGTCATTATGATAATATCGGTATTATCGCCGACATAGCAGCTTGTCGCGCCGAGATGGATAATCGGCTTTGCGTCAGGGCACTGCACACCATAGGCGTACACGTGCGACATAACGTCGTGGCGCACCTCTTTTTCGCGCGCCTTTGCAACATCATAGTTGATGTCGTAGATGTGCTCCTTCATCTGGTTTATCTGCTTGTCGGTAATATCAAGTCCAAGCTCCTTTTCACTC
>JAFQYK010000308.1 GCA_017406485.1 Clostridia bacterium | reverse complement strand
CCGATGAAGAACCGCCGCCACCTGTTGAGGATTTTATCGGTACAGTAATCTTACCGTTTGCGTCAGTAGGCTTTGTTGCGGAGTTATTTTTATTATCGGTAACGGTTACACTCATATTTGAAACGGGTGTATTTTCGCTGTCCGTCACGGTCACGGTTGTCTGATTATCCGTTGTTAAAACCTTGCCGTCGGGGAGTGTTACGGTTATTTTGCCGTCTGCAATCTTGACATAGGCATTTTCTATGTTTCCGCTTGTATCGGTAACATTCACATTGAAAATCTTACCGTCCGCGTCTGTTACGCTTGCATTTCCGTCCGCGTCTGTAAAGTCACCGTCCGAAACAGGCACAACAGCTATTCCGTTTGAATTTGTTTTGTCGGAGGCTGAATTGCCCGCGTTATCCGTAACATTTACGGTAACGCCCTTGACGCTGCCGCCGTTTTCCTCGTTTACAATGCGAATATATGTCTTGTTATCCGCCGTGAGCGTCTTGCTGTCGGGGAGTTCAATATTTACACTGCCGTCCGTATTGAGCTTAATAAGTCCAAAATCAGTAATAGCACCGTCTTTATCCCAAACATAAACCCTGTACTTGTAATCCTTATTCTCAACTACCGCGCCGTCAATATCGGGTATCGGTGTAGGCTGCGTAGGAATAATATCCGGCTTGTCTGTTTCTGCCGGCGCTGCCGTTTCAGCGGGGGTATTTGTTTCTGCCGGCTCCGCTGTTTCAGTAGGTGTATCTGTTGCCGCCGGCTCTGCCGTATTATCGGGCTTCGGCGTTTCTATGGTGCCGGGTAACGGGGTAGCTTCTGTACTTGGTGTAGATGTCGGCTTTGCGATAGGCGCTTCTGATAACGGGGGAACAATTACAATGCCGTCCTCGTCCGTTAGTTCGGTGCGTATTCCGCTGCCGTCCTTGTTATACGCTGTCACTTTCCAATCGGGAACGGGTGTACCGTCCGACTTTGTGACCTTGATAGTTGTGCGGTTATAGTAGTCAATAACCTTGCCGTCGGGCAAGCATACCAATACGGAATTATCATCAGCTACAAGAGTAATCAGCGCGTCCTTTACAAGTCCGTTTTCGTCTGAAACAGTAACGATATAGTCATAAATTTTATCGCCCTTGACCTCGCCGACTTCCGCGTTGCCCTTATCGTCCGTAATGTCGGTATTTGACATAGGCAACGTAACCTGTCCCTTGATGTTGGTATAACCGTTCTCGATAAAATCACCATCGCCTATAACCTGAACGCGTAAGTCCTTAACCGGCTCGCCGTTCTCATTGACTACGGTTATTGTAACGCGGTTATCCTTGTCAAACGCCGCATTATCGGGGAGCTTTACATCAATAGAGTAATTTTCGCCCGCTGTAACTGTACAATCGGGAATAAGCACGCCGTTTTTATCTGTTGCGATTACAACATAGGTGTTTTTGTTGTCCGTAACCGTGCCGTTTGTATCGCCTGTTGACGATTTTGCGTTAGGTACGGAAAGCTGTCCGTTATTATCCGTATTTCCCGTTGCGCCGTTGCCGTTTGTGTCTGCAATAAAGATAAACAAATTCTTGACCGGCTGCTGATTTTTGGTAACGGTAACGGTTGTAATATCATCTGCTGTCAATAATCTGTCAGCAGGGAGCTTGATAGTGATATTATCAGCTAAATCAATACTGATTTCTGAATTGAAAACAGGCTTACCGTCCTTGTCGGTTATGAGAATATCATAATCACCGACTTTTGAATTGCCGTCCTCGTCGCTGTTGTCCTTATCCGCAAGCTGTGGAATAGCCGCTGTCTTTAATACTTCGCCGCATACGGTACATTCAATATGCTTTTCACCCGCGTTCTCAATCGTTGCGGGAGTGTCAATTATCCAATCGGAAGGCTTGTGTCCTGCCGCTTCTATGTAGCCGCTTATATAACTATCGCCGCAATCATCACATACATAGGTTGTAAATCCTAATTCCGTACAAGCCGGTTCCGTTACCGTTGCTTTATATTCGTGAGGGAGTTTATCGGTATAATCGCTTATATAGCTATCGCCGCAATCTTCGCAAGTGTAGGTTGTAAATCCCATTTCCGTACAGGTCGGCGCTGTTACGCTCGACTTGTAATTGTGAGGGATTTTGTCGGTGTAATCGGCAATATATGAATGGTCGCAATCGTCACATTCATAAACGGTATAGCCCATTGCTGTGCAAGTAGGCTCAAATACGGTTGTATGGTAGTGGTGTCCTGTCGGTAATTCAAGAATAGCGCCGCAGTCGGTACATATTTGCGGCTCCGTACAGGTAGCGGGCGCGCCTGCCGTATGACCTTTAGCGGAAGTAGCTTTAATCATTTTTTCATCACAATTCTTACAGTGATAT
>JAFQYK010000307.1 GCA_017406485.1 Clostridia bacterium | reverse complement strand
GCGGCGCAGGACAAGGCATATACGGCGGTGGCATTAAAAATGCCGACGCACATAGCCTTAAAGGAATCGCGCGGCGGAGCGCTGGACGGACTTACAAACGGAAACGGAATATTGCTTTTGGGCGGAGGCTTTCCGCTTGAGAGTGAAAACAAAATATACGGCGGTATCGGAGTATCGGGCGGCACGAAAGAGCAGGACACGCTCATCGCGGCAGTCGCTAAAGAGATACTTCGAGTTAGCCAGTAAAAGAGGAGGTCTGACATTTAATGGTAGATGAAAAGCAGGTAAGGGAAGTTGTTAAAAACGTCCTTGCCGGAATGGATCTCTCAGCACTTGAGCAGCCGAAGCGCAAGCAGCTCGGCGTGTTCGACACAATGGAGGAAGCAATCGCGGCTTGTAACAAGGCGTACACAACCTTCCGTCATTATAATAAGGAACAGAGAGAAAATATCATAAACGAAATCAAAAAACTTACCCACGCTGAAGCTGAAACAATGGCAAAGCTCGCCGTTGAGGATACAAAGATGGGTAATGTATACCACAAGATTTTAAAGCACCATCTCGTTGCCGACAAAACTTTGGGTACGGCTGACCTTGAAACACGCGCCTTAGCGGGTGACAGAGGTTTGACGCTTATAGAGATGGCGCCGTTCGGAATTATCGGAGCAATCACTCCTTCAACCAATCCGAGCTGTACGGTAATCTGCAACAGTATTTGTATGCTTGCAGGTGGTAACGGTGTTCTGTTTAACCCCCACCCGCACGCAAAGAGAATTTCGGCATACGCTGTTGACCTTGTAAACAGAGCGGTTCTCGCGGCAGGCGGCCCCGAAAATATCGTTGCGACCGTTGCTAACCCGACAATGGAAACATCAAATAAGATGGTAAACGATCCGTCGGTAAGAATGCTCGTTGCAACAGGCGGTCCGGGCGTTGTAAGAATGCTTCTTTCCTCAGGTAAGAAGGCAATCGGCGCAGGCGCGGGCAATCCGCCGGTAGTCGTTGACGACACAGCCGATATTCCAAAGGCTGCAAAGGATATTATTGACGGCTGCACCTTTGATAACAACCTTCCGTGTATCGCGGAAAAAGAGTGCTTTGTTCTTCGTAACGTGGCTGACGAGCTTATCCACCATATGCTCAAAAACGGCGCATACCTCATAAACGAGGCGCAGGTTAAGCAGCTCGAGGACGTAGTTCTCGTTTGGTCAAAGCCGAAGAAGGAGGGCGACAAGCCCAAGCGCGTTATCAATAAGGACTGGGTAGGCCGTGACGCGAGAAAGATACTTGCTCAGATAGGTATTAACGCAAAGGAAGATGTGAGATGTATCATATGTGAGACAGAGTTCTCACAGGCATTTGTTCAGACAGAATTGATGATGCCGATACTTCCTATTGTACGCGTTGACACGTTTGACGAGGCTGTTGAAATGGCTGTTAAGGCTGAACACGGCAACCGTCACAGCGCGCACCTTCACTCAAAGAACGTTGACCATATGACGCAGTACGCAAAGGCAATCTGCACGACAATCTTCGTAAAGAACGCACCGAGCTACGCGGGCATAGGCTTTAACGCAGAG
>JAFQYK010000306.1 GCA_017406485.1 Clostridia bacterium | reverse complement strand
GTTCCATTATAAAGCCCTCCATACTTTCTATATTAAGTATACGGCGGCGGCAATTCTCATTCAAGCACCAAACTTGACTAATCTTGTATTTTTCTTGACCATTTCAGTTTTCTGTGATAAAATAGCACTATAAGGCAGTGATAGCAAGGATGATAAATTTTATGGAAGCTATAAATTGGGAATGTGACGCATTGAACACCGGCAGTGATATTTTTCTTATGCACGCCGGATTTGAGGATATGGTAAAACCCAAATATCATGATTTCGTTTTATTGTGCTATGTCGCGTTCGGTGAGGGCAGGCACCACATTGCAAATAAAGAATTTGATATTTCTGAAGGCGATATTTTTATTGTAAATCCAAATGTCGTGCATTATTTCTCCCGCACGGGAAGAGTTGAATATCCCGAATTGTATTACTGCATGATTTCCGAAAAGAAGGCAAAATCAATATTCAAAGAAATTAAGAACGATTTTCCCGAGCTAAAATCATTTTTTGATAACTCGTTTCTGAATTACATATACGCAAAGGATAACACGAACAAGGAAATACGCGGTCTGTTTGTCCGTATGATTGATGAGTTTATGACCTCTCCCCCCGGCGGAAGGACACTTGTGCAGAGCTATCTCACAATTACTATGGCAAAGGTGTTCAGACGCTATCTGCAGGCTATGAACAATCCTGTTTTTAACCGGAACAAAACGGTGGATCAGGTTATACGATATATAAATTACAACCTCAATTATGGCGTTACTCTACATGATATTTCCGATGCGTTTCATCTGTCGGAGGAGTATCTGTGCAGGCTTTTTAAGTGCCATACAGGAACGACGATTAAACAGTTTATATTAAATTTGAGATTAGATAAAATAAAAGACCTGCTCCAAAATACCGACCGCAGTATCGAAAGTATTGCTGTTTCTTTGGGCTGCGGTCAGGAATATCTGAGCAGGTTATTTAAAAAGCACACTGGCATGTCGCTTTTGGAGTATAGAAAAAAATACCACTATAAAGCATAGAGAGTATAGGCGCATTTTCAAAGCGCTTATACTCTTTTAGCTTAATGTTTTATATATTCGCTATGTCCATAAGTCCCGCGTGGCACTTGTTGAGCTCAAGTCCCTTTAGAGCGTATTCCTTTGCCTTTTCCGTGTCGCCCTTGCCAAGATAGCCGAGTGCCGCCATATATAGGCAGTGAACCTTGTTCTTTTTATTGAGGTCTGCTTCGTAAATGAGGAAGTCGGGCAGCGATACAGCGAAATACTCAATCTTTATATCGTCGTCCATATGCGCGTTTGCGTAGTCAATAAACGCGTCAAATCTCTTTTGCGCTTCTGCGCTGTCGCCTAATGCTTCTATCGCCTTTGCCGCGTAATAGGTCATCTCGGGCGGCTGGTCGTTGTAGTACATGGCTGAAGTAAGCTCAAACTCTCCCCTTGCGGCAAGCTCAAACGCCTGCTTTTTCTTTGCCTCGTCAGCGTAGAGATTGCCGAGCATATAGTAAATGTCATTGTCGAGATTACCGATCAGCTTACCCTCGCCGAGGTTGTAGGGATATACAAGAGCCTTTTCGAGCATTTCAATCGCCGTTGCTGTGTCAGCCTTCTTTGCCATATTCATTAAAGCAATTCTGTACTGCGCGGGGATTTTACCCTCGCCGCCCTCCCACGGGTGGAAGTTGTGGCTCATAATGCGCTCGTATGCGTTTTCATATTCGCCGTTCATATTGAGAAGCGTTATGTACTCGGTGTAGAGGTCGTCACGCTTTTCAAGGATATCGGCGTTTGCGTTCATATTGTCAAGACGCTCTTTGAGTGAAAGATTTAACACTCTGTAAAGCTGGTCAAGCTCAAAGAATATACGCGCGTCGGTTTTGTCCATATTGAACGCCTTTTCCATAGCTTCTCTTGCTTTTTGCGCGTTACCCTGCTTGTTGTAGTATGCAAGCGAAAGATTACGGTATACGGTCGGAAGTGTTATCTTATCAGCGCAGCCCTCCCACAATTCAACCGATTTTTCCCACTGCAGCTTATCGTAGTAAAGGCAGCCAAGGTAGTATGCGGCGTAGTTTCCGCCGTTATCTACCGCATTCTGAAGAACTGCTATGTCCTCGATACGGTTCGGGAAGCAGTAGAGCGAGCTTGCATTTTCTGCTTTTTCAAGCTCTGACTTGCCAGATGTCAGGAAGAACTTATAGTAGTGCGCCATAGGCTCGTTGTCGTTTGGAACGAGGTCAAGCACTGATGCAGCTTCATCATTAAGACCTGCCGCCATATAGCCGAGAGCAAGCTCAACGTAGTTATGGTTGTCGCCGCGCATAAGTGCGTGAAGTGCGTCAAGTCCCTCACCTGTGAGCTTGTATAGCTCATAGCGCGCGCCGTTATCGAGCGCGTCTATTTTTGCCGTTTCGTTTGCAAATGCGATTGCTTCATCTGTTTTTCCTGTAAGTCTTAAAAGCGCGGTCTTTAATAATCTGCCCTTCAGGTTATGCATACCCTTTACGAGTGACTTTTCGATGTAGCCAAGCGCCTCGTCATAGTCGCCTCTTGCCGCTGCGATACAAGCGAGCTGATAGAATGCCTTATCCTGCATATTGCCGTCCCATACTGCCTTATAGAATGCGTCGAACGCCTTGTCTGTGTCGCCTGTTATCTTAAGCGCAAGACCGAGGTTGTAATACGGTTCGCAGT
>JAFQYK010000305.1 GCA_017406485.1 Clostridia bacterium | reverse complement strand
TTTGAAAGGCGCAATCCTCGTAAAATTAACCCCCGAAAAGGACAAGAAAACAGGCAGAATGATGATGAAGGAAGTAGCCGGCTCGGAATATGAGGTTAAGGCAGAGCTTGTGCTTATAGCGGCGGGCTTTTTGGGCAGCGAGAGCTATATAACAGAAGCGTTCGGTGTAAAGGTAAACGAGCGGACCAATGTTCTGACCGACACAAGCTCACATAAAACCACCGCCGAAAATGTGTTCACCGCCGGTGATATGCACCTCGGTCAGTCGCTTGTGGTACGCGCGATACGCGAAGGTATTGACTGCGCGCGCGAAGTGGACGAGAGTCTTATGGGATATACAAATTTATAAGACATAATAATCAGCCATCCTTTCACACTATACCGCCTATGCCTACGGTAAGGGAACATCGAAATCTGACGAAAAATAAATTTGATATAAAGGCATATGTTTATTCCGCTTTGACACATATGGAAAGATTGCCGGGGTTGTAAAATCAACCTCGGCAAGTTTTGCAAAGAAAAGCGTGTAAGGAGATTTAAACAGCCTTGATAACTCTTGCCGGAGAGCCGACAGCCACAACATTTTCAGGTATATCCTTTGTCACGACACTACCTGCGCCGATAACGCTGTTGTCGCCGATTGCAACGCCGGGCAGAATGGTCGAGCCGGCGCCTATCCACACATTACTGCCGATTTTAACGGGCGATGGAATGAGCGACTGACGCTTTTCGGGATTTAAATCGTGGTTAAGCGTTGCGATAACCACGTTATGACCTATAAGCGCGCCGTCACCTATAGTAATACCGCCCTGATCCTGAAAACGGCAGCCGGAGTTAATAAACACACCCTTGCCGAGTGTGATATTCTTGCCGCAGTCTGTGGTAAACGGCGGAAATAGGCCAAAACCACCCTCTATTTTCTTACCTATGAGCTTTTCAAACAGAGCCTTTATTTCCTCCGGCTCGTGATATTTTGAATTGATTTCGGCTGTGATTTTAATAGCCTCCTGACTGAGCCGCGACATACACAAATGCGCCTCGCTGCCGCCCTCGCAGTAGCTACGGTTATTCATAAATTCCAAAAATTCCTCTGTTGTCATTTTTCTGCCCCTCCAAACTGTATTGTGTTCATATTATACAGCGCTGAAGTAAAAATGTCCAATGCTTATATTGAATATTAAGCTATGCCTTTAAAGCATAAAGCTCTTCTTTAGTCTTTCAAGAAACAGATTGCAGGCTTTTGAAAATATCTGATTTTTCTTCCACACAATATAAGGCTTAATTTCCTTTTGTTCTAAAAGCGGCACAAAGCAAAGCGGACTGTCATCGGTTATTTTAATCAGTCTGTCTAAGCAAATTGCATATCCAAGCCCCTCCTCAACGAAAAGTGAAGCGTTGAAAATAAGATTGTAGGTTGCGACGATATTTAATTTTGACATAACTGCCCGTACCTGTTTATCGTGATTTCTTTCGTGGTGCGGCTGGGCCGATGTAATGACCGGCAGACCCTTTAAATCGGCATACGATACATTTTCTTTCCCGGCAAGCGGACTGTCCTTTCTCATTAAAACACCGAAACGGTCGGTAGCCGGCAGCTCGATATAATCATATTTCGAAGCGTTGTTCGCGTCAAGCAGAAGCCCGAAATCTATAAGCCCCTTGTCAAGCCGTTCCATAACAGACTCGGCATTGCCGCTGAAAATATGATAGTGAATATCGGGATAATCGCATTGAATTTCCTTTGCGATTTTTGCAATACAGCGCATTGTTTCGGTTTCGCCTGCACCGATATAAATATCGCCGCTTATTATTTCATCATCAGCGGTTATTTCGGCCTCGGTTTTATCTACTAAATCTATAATTTCCTCCGCCCTTTGCCTTAACAGCATACCGTCCTCGGTAAGCGTAATACGGCGGTTGCCGCGTATAAACAGCTTTTTTCCGAAATCCTCCTCCATATCCATAAGCTGGCGTGACAGTGTAGGCTGAGAAATATGCAGAGCCTCCGCCGCGCCCGATATGCTTTCCTCGCGCGCAACTGCAAGGAAATATTTTAATACCCGTATTTCCATTAAACCTCACCTCGTAAATATTTTATCAGCCTTTAATATGCCTGTCAAGCATAGTTGTGTATTCAATATAAGTATTGGACAAATCAAATTGCGTGCATTATAATATACATATACAATAAAGCGCGGAGTGAACAGAAAGGAAGATAGCTATGCTTGAAAAATTAAATTTAACACAGGAATGGGATAAGACATTCCACAAAAGTGACAAGGTAGACCACAGCAAGGTGACATTTCATAACCGCTACGGAATAACTCTCGCGGCGGATATGTATGTGCCTAAGAACGCCGGCGGCAAGCTGAGCGCAATCGCCGTATGCGGACCGTTCGGCGCGGTAAAGGAGCAGTGCAGCGGCTTGTATGCGCAGACAATGGCTGAACGCGGATTTTTAACGATTGCCTTTGACCCGTCCTTCACAGGCGAAAGCGGCGGTGAGCCGCGCTATATGGCGTCGCCGGATATAAACACTGAGGACTTTATGGCAGCGGTTGATTTTCTTTCGGTAAATGAAAGAGTTGACGCTGACAAAATCGGAATAATCGGTATCTGCGGCTGGGGCGGTATGGCTATAAATGCCGCTGCGCTTGACACGCGTATAAAGGCGACAGTAGCGTCAACGATGTACGATATGACGCGCGTAAACGCAAAGGGTTACTTTGACAGCGCAGACAGCGAGGAGGCGCGTTATGAAATGAAGAAAACGCTTAACGCGCAGCGCATAGAGGACTACAAAAACGGCTCATACAAATTGGGCGGCGGTGTGGTTGACCCATTGCCGAAGGACGCGCCATTCTTTGTAAAGGACTATTACGACTACTACAAAACCGACCGCGGCTATCATAAGCGTTCGCTTAACTCAAACGGCGGCTGGAACGTGACGGGCTGTATGTCGTTTATCAATCAGCCTATACTCGCGTACAGCAACGAGATAAGAAGCGCGGTTCTAATAATCCACGGTGAAAAGGCGCACTCCTGTTACTTCGGTAAGGACGCGTATGCGAATATGATCAGTGGCAGCAAATACGCGGATAACAAGGAGCTTATGCTTATTCCCGACGCTGTACACACCGACCTTTACGATGGCGGCGACAAGGATTATATACCGTTTGATAAGATAGAGGAATTTTTTGGGAAAATGTAAAAGGAGCAGTTATGAAAAAGCTATTATCAATTATACTTTCAATAAGCCTGCTGTCAGGCATTTGCTTATGCGCATATGCCGGTGAGGAAATCACGATAACAAACACCGAAATCAAAGCAGAGAATATTCCGGCAAACGGCACAATAATAGCCGCACTGTATGACAAAAACAATGTACTTACGGGTGTAAGAACCTATAAGGGCAGCGAGGAAAAGAAATATGCCGAGGATATGTCAGAAGAAATCAAAAAATCCAAAACGATAAAGGTATTTGTGTGGAATATGGAAACAATAGAGCCGCTTGGCAGGGTGTACGGTGACAAATTAGAAAATCTACCCGCTGCGGAGGACAGCAATACTATGACTTTAACCATTAACGGCGCAGATTTTACTGCGGAATTAGAGGATAATGAAACAGCCGCCGAGTTTAAGGAATTGCTGCCGATGACTATAAACATGAGTGAGCTTAACGGTAATGAAAAGTATTATTATATGGATAGCTCATTGCCGACAAACTCGTACCGTCCCGGCACGATTAACGCAGGTGACATTATGCTTTACGGAAATAACTGCCTTGTGGTGTTTTATAAAACCTTCTCATCATCTTACAGCTATACAAAAATAGGTCATATAACTGATGTGACAGGAATTGAGAATGCCGTTGGCATTGGAAATGCTGAAATTACATTTAAAATTGACGGTACTGATGATTAAGAACTGAAATGTTTGTATTATAAAGAACATAAAAGAATACAGCGTAAAAACCGTATTACAATCACGACTCATAATATATGTGGTCTTGATAGGAATACGGTTTTTTTGTTGTCTGATTTTGCGTAAAAATTTGAAAATCTATTGACAATGCGGTAAAGAGGTGTTATACTGCATATAACGCAACATATGTTGCACAACGAATGCTGTTTATTGAGAGGAAGTGTTTATATGCCGCCAAGGACGAAATTTACTATGGAGGAAATAGTGGAAGCAGCCGTTAAAATCACAAGGGAAAACGGTATTGGCGCCGTTACGGCGAGAGAGGTCGGCGCAACGCTTGGCGTTTCGTCAAGACCGCTGTTTACTTATTTTGAAACTGTAGATGATTTGAAGAAAGAGGTATATCTTTACGCCAAAAACCTTTACGGAGAGTATATAAAAAAAGGTCTTAAAATGCCTATACCCGCTCTTGGTGTGGGACAGCAATATCTTATTTTTGCGAGAAAAGAACCGCAGCTATATAAATACCTGTTTCTAAATCCGCCCGAGGGAGCGAGCGGCAGCGCGATGGAAGTTTTAAAGCTGTCGCAGGATTTGGTGAGGGACTCAATTATGCGGATTTACAATATGGATGCGGACACTGCAGATAAATATTTCCGCGATCTGTGGCTTGTTGCATACAGCTTCACCACGCTGATTGTGACCGGTGAATGTCCGTATTCGGACAAGGAAATCAGCGCGATACTTACCGAGTTCAGCATTTCAATCTGCAAGGCGTATAAGGAAATCCCCGGACTTCCCGAAGGCAAATATGACAGGGATACAATTTTTATGGAGCTTGTAAAAAAATGAAAATAACTTTTAAGGGGGTTACTATTATGAATAAGTATATAGCATATTGCGGACTTGACTGCGAAACGTGCGAGGCGCGCGAGGCAACGATTACAAACGATGACGAGCTGCGCGCAAAGGTCGCTAAGGAGTGGAGTGAGCTTATACCTATAATTTTTAATGTATGCAATATAAGGAAACAAGATGATGGATATACAGACAAGCCTGACGGTGTATTTTGACGAGCCGTTTTGGGTTGGTGTCTTTGAGATAGTTGATAATGGAAAATTATCCGTGTGCAAGGTCACCTTCGGCGCGGAGCCAAAGGATTATGAGGTATGGGAGTTTATATTAAAACATTACTACGAGCTTTGTTTCAGTAAAAGCATTAAGACGGAGATAAAACAAACCGCAGACAACCCCAAGCGTCGTCAGCGTAACGCAAAAAAACAGCTCAGTGAAGCCGGTATAGGAACAAAATCACAGCAGGCACTAAAAAAACAGCGCGAGGAAATAAAAATCGAGCGCAAACAGAAAAGCCGCGAACAGAAAGAAGCTGAAAAGCAGCGGCTGTTTGAATTAAAACAACAAAAACGAAAAGAGAAGAAAAAAGGACATTAGAATTGAGGAGATTGAAATGAAAACAAAAAACTATATAATCAGACATGAGGAAAAGAAAGACTACCGTGAGGTTGAAAATCTTGTAAGAGAGTCGTTTTGGAACGTGTACCGTCCCGGATGTGTGGAGCATTATGTGCTTATGAAGTTTCGTGACAACCCCGATTTCGTTCCCGAACTTGACTATGTGATGGAAAAGGACGGAAAGATTATAGGACAGAATATATTTGTAAAAGCCGTTATAAAGGCGGACGACGGCAGAGATATACCCATTATGGCAATGGGACCCATCTGTATTGCGCCCGAGCTTAAAAGACAGGGCTATGGCAAGATACTCTTAGACTACTCTCTTGAAAGAGCGGCGGAGATGGGCTGCGGCGCGGTATGCTTTGAGGGAAATATCGGCTTCTACGGCAAAAGCGGCTTTACATACGCAAGCAAATTCGGCATCCGCCACCACGGTCTGCCGGAGGGCGCGGACGCGTCCTTCTTCCTCTGCAAGGAGCTTAAGGAGGGATACTTAAACGGTATCACCGGCGAATATGCGCCGCCCAAAGGTTATTTTGCCGCGGAGCAAAATCCGGAGGAGTTTATAAAGTACGACGCGCAGTTCCCCAAAAAGGAGAAGAAGGTATTACCGGGGCAACTAAGTTAGATATTAGGTTTTACTGCGTAATGTCGGTGGTATTTGTGCTGATTGCGGCTGCGCTTTATTTGTGGCGCGCAAGGAAAATACGGATAAGGAGTGATAAAATTGGCATCAACTAAGGAATATTTGGAGTTTATATTGGAGCAGCTTTCTGACTTGGAGGAAATATCTTATCGTGCAATGATGGGTGAATATATTATATACTATCGCGGCAAGGTGGTCGGAGGCATTTACGATGACCGTTTTCTCATAAAGCCTACAAAGTCTGCCGTAAATATGATGCCGAATGCGGATATGGAGCTGCCGTATGAGGGCGCAAAGGCAATGCTGCTTGTGGATGATGTGGAAAACAGGGAATTTTTGAGGGAACTCTTAGAAGCGATGTATGATGAGTTACCTACTTTGAAGAAAAAGAAGTAAAATGGCAAATATTATAACAAGCATAAGAATAGTT
>JAFQYK010000304.1 GCA_017406485.1 Clostridia bacterium | reverse complement strand
TTCATTCTAGCATAGCCGATAACTATATTCTTTGCAAATGCTTCCTGTACCTCAAAGAAGGTGCCGTTATCAACGATTTCGGCGATAACCTCCTTGACATCGTAAGCCTTGCCCGACTCGTCCGGTACGATTTCCGTGAGTTTTTCCGAAAGGCGGTTAATCTCGTCGCCTGTAGGCTCATACGGGGGTTCTTCAAGGTTATTTGACGGAAGGTATGAAAGAAGCGTCTTTATCTTCGCTATGCAATCCTCGTCATTTTCCGCCTTAAAGTGCGCAACACCCGACTTTGATGTATGCGTGTCCGCGCCGCCAAGCTCCTCGGCTGTTACGCTCTCGCCCGTAACGGAGCTTATAACCTGCGGACCTGTTATAAACATCTGGCTCGTCTTTTCCACCATAAATACAAAGTCCGTTATAGCCGGTGAATAAACCGCGCCGCCGGCGCAGGGACCCATTATAACGCTTATCTGCGGAATAACGCCGCTCATAGACGTGTTGCGGAAGAATATCTCGCCAAATCCCGAAAGAGCGTCAATGCCCTCCTGAATTCTCGCGCCGCCGCTGTCGTTCATACCGATAACCGGCGCGCCCATCTTTGCGGCCATATCCATAACCTTGCAAATCTTCTTTGCGTGCATTTCGCCCAACGAACCGCCTATTACAGTAAAGTCCTGCGCGTACACGTAAACAAGTCTGCCGTCCACGGTACCGTAGCCCGTTACAACGCCCTCGCCCGGAGCTTCAACGCAGTCCATACCGAACTCTGTCGCTCTGTGCGTAACAAAAGCGTCAACCTCAACGAAGCTGCCCTCGTCCATAAGAAGATTTATCCTCTCACGGGCGGTTTTCTTGCCGCTGTCGTGCTGCTTCTTGACTCTTGCTTCACCGCCGCCTTCTTCAATTTTGCTTCTGCGGTACTGAAGCTCGTTCAATTTATCAATCGTTCCCATTTTCTAACCTCCATTATGTAAGATTGCTGATAAATCAAATTTTTACCTATTTTACATTATATATGAAACGCTATTTTTTTGCAAGGTTTTTTTGTTCTTTTGTGTAAATGTTCGTCTAAAAAATAACAAGACTTTTTTTATCCTGTTTTGTATATGGTGTACAAAAGAGCCTGTAACTGTGCGTTACAGGCTCTTTATCACTACGTTATTTATTTTTATATTCTCAATCGCACCGTCTGTATAATTGTTGTGCTTCGCCGTTATATCGAGATTTTCAAGCGTGAAGTCAGACAAGATGTACTGTTCCCTGTCGGGCTTTACGTCAAAGTAAATATCGCAGTCACATTTGCAGTTGCGCATTGTGATGTGGTCGGCGTACGAAAGCGGCCTGTCGGGTCTGTCACCGATGTCAAAATACTGCGTCCAGGGGTTTATATTGAGAAAATGCTGTATGTTGCCTGTAATATCCTCAACCGTTATGTATTCGTAATGCTGCGGTGTGTCGGGTCGCATTTTGAGCCAGAGAAGGTTGTAGCCGTTTTCCGAAACCTTAATGCGGCGGACTATGATATTTCGGTTATGCACCGACTCGGAGCCGCACGTCAGGCAGCCGTGGCAGAAGCCGTACTCGCAGTCCTCTATTATAATACGCTCGTTTGAGCCGTTTTCGGGCGCGGTGTCGGCGTAGGGACCCTTGCCGCCCTTTAACGCTACCGCGTCGTCATTTACAGCCATATAGCAGTTTTTCACAAGCACATCTGTACATACGTCTATGTCGATAGCGTCCGTACACGGAGCTTTAACCGGTTCAACCGGCGACAATATACGGCAGTCTATGTACTTGACGTGGTGCGAACGGTACAGATGCGTTGTCCAGAACTGTGAATTCTGGAGCGTCACTCCCGATATTATCACGTTTTTGCAGTTTGATATGTAGACAAGTCTTGCGCGCTGCACGTCCTTGTTTGTACCCTTCTTGTTCCACGTCCACCTAAGCCACGCGTCCTTCCAGGACCTGAGGCCGTTACCGTCAATCGTACCCTCGCCGCCTATCATAAAGCCGTCAAGACCGTCGGCGTTTATAAGCGCGCCGAAATACATACAAGTCTGGCCTTCAATGCGTGTTTCCAAAAGGTCATAGTCGGAAATATCATCGCTTCCCTTTAAAACGCCGTTCTTTTCTATATAAAGGTTCACGCCCTGTTTAAAATGCAGCGCGCCGGTCATATACACTCCCTCCGGCACGACAACAACACCGCCGCCGTTTTTATACGCCGAGTCAATGGCGTTTTGTATTTCCGTTGTGTACAGCGCTCCGTCCGATTTTGCGCCGTAGTCGGTTATGACGTAATGCGCGCCCATTTCAGCAAGCGTCGGTACGGACAGGTCGTAAAACCATTCATCAATCGGCGTACCGTCCGGGAAGTATTCCTTATGTTCCATTCATTTATCCTCCGTTATTATAAATTCTTTAAATAATTAACCTCGTGGCTTGTGAGATGCCGCCACCTTCCGAGGGGCAGATTGCCAAGCTCAACCGTACCTATCGAAAGCCTTTGCAGCGCGGCTATTTCCTTGCCGAGCGCTTCAAACATACGCCTTACCTGCCTGTTTTTACCCTCGTGGATGGTGAGCTTTACAAACGTGTAGCCGTTCTTTACGTCCGTTATCTCGCACTTTGCCGGCGAGGTTTTAAAGCCGTCGTCAAGTTTTACTCCCTCCCTCAGGCGGTTCATATCGTGTATGCTCATACCGCCTTTAACCGCGGCAAGGTACGTTTTATCCATATGAAATTTCGGGTGCGTGACCTTATACGTAAAATCACCGTCGTTGGTGAGAAGCAACAGACCCTCCGTTTCGTAATCAAGACGTCCGACCGGGAATATACGCTTGTCCTTTAAATCGGTTTTAATAAGGTCAATCACGGTCGGGCGGTCAAACTGGTCCTTTACGGTCGTAACATAGCCTACCGGCTTGTTGAGCATTATATAGTACATTTTCGCGCTGCTTTTAATAACCTCACCGTCAACCGTAACCTTATCCGCGCCAATTTCAATTTTCACGCCCTGTTCAGTAATCTTCTCACCGTTTACACTGACGCGCCCCTCTGCTATCATTGTTTCTGCTGCGCGGCGTGAAGCTACGCCGCACATTGCAATATATTTCTGTAATCTGACTATTTCTCCCATAGTAATAGGTCATCCTTTCAATCCGTTCTTTCGCCTTCACGCTATTTCTCTGAAATTAAATCAAAATCTTTTTAATAACGCTCGAAAACGTGTTCATAAGGCTGTTTATAAGAAGAATGCCGCCCTCCTCGTAAATGTCGCTTTGTGATATTATGTCAACCTGTCCGATTTTTTCGCCGCGGTACTTAATATCGGCATAACCCACTTTTTCACCGGCATTTATCGGCGCGTATATATTTACCGCCATATGCGTGACAATCTCAACATCATTGCCGCCGCTATTCTTAAACGGTACGACAAAATCACCGGACGTTATAAAATTATAACTCTTATTGTTGATTTTTGCAACCTTTATTACATTTCCGGTTGTCACGACGCTTTCCGGGTGATGGTTGGCAAAAGCATAATCGAGCATTTCCATATGATCATTCCAGTCGTCATTATCCCCCAATGTCACGGCTATAAACTCCATATTATCGCGCTTTGCAGATGAAACGTAGCATCTGCCTGCCGCGTCGGTGTAACCTGTCTTTACGCCTGTAGTTCCCGGATAAAGTCCTAAGAGCTTATTGTGATTGCCAAACTCCATTACTTTCGGGGAGTTTATCGGCGTTGCTATGTAATGGTCGCATAACACAACCTCACGGAACAGCGGTTTTTGCAGTCCATAACGGGCTATAGCCGCAAGGTCATAGGCTGTAGTAAAGTGGTTATCGTTCGGCAGTCCGTTCGGATTTACAAAATTGGTATCGCGCGCACCTATTTCACGCGCCTTATCATTCATCATTCCGGCGAATGTGTCGCAGTCACCGGCAATATGCTCGGCTATCGCAACCGCCGCGTCATTGCCTGACGGCAGCATCAGGCCATAGAGAAGGTCACGCATAGTAAGCTGCATCCCGGCTTCTATGTACATTGCGCTGCCCTCCTGGGCGGCGGCGTTAGGACTTACCGTAACTATATCATCCGGCGAACTGTTTTCTATTGCGACGATAGCTGTCATTATTTTTGTCGTGCTCGCCATCGGGTGTCGCTTGGCAACATTTTTCGAGTATATGACCTCGCCTGTTGCGCCGTTTATCACACACGCGCAATCGGCGCTGTCACACAAAGCAAGCGCGGTTTGCGCATACGAAAGAATAATTCCGAATGTAAGTAATAATGCAAAAAATTTTCTCATAAAATAATATCTCCAAAATTTTTTTAAAATTTCTCTTGACAAAACCGTTTTTAGCTGTTACAATATAACACGGTCACGCGAGGGTGGCGGAATAGGCAGACGCGCACGTTTGAGGGGCGTGTGGGTGAAACCGTGCCGGTTCAAGTCCGGTTCCTCGCACCAATTTTTATTGCCGGTTACGAAAGTGACCGGCAGTAAAAAAACCTCGATTAAATATATTCTAACACAAAAGAAAATATTTATCAATAACAAAACTAAATTATTGCGGAATTGTGTAAGGGTA
Source organism: Clostridia bacterium (assembly GCA_017406485.1). Lineage (GTDB taxonomy): Bacteria > Bacillota > Clostridia > UBA1381 > UBA1381 > Hominilimicola. The sequence continues at coordinate 8,554 of JAFQYK010000304.1, read as the reverse complement.
GCACTAGTGACTCTGACTCACTCTGTTCGGGTTCGAATCCTGATTCCGCAGCCAAAAAAACCGTGATTTTCACATCACGGTTTTTTATTATCTTATAGTACTACTTTTTAACTGTAATTTCCTATAAGCAAAAAAGGTTCCTTATTCATCCGCCCGCAAGCGCAGCTTTGTCAGAAGCTTTTTCATCTTTTATCCGTTATTTGTTTCAAACCACTGCACATCCATAAGCGGTTTCATATCACTGTCCCAAACATAAAAACTTATGTCATAAAATTCCGCAAAGTCATATTGCACTACTGCTTTATACTCCCTGTCCATTAAAACTACATCGATTTTTTCAAGCAAACCGTTTTCCTTATTCCTGTACGCGATATAGATACGTATATCCTCGACTGCGGGTGGCTGTGTCTTTTCAAATACGCCGCTAATCTGCAACCGGCTGTTCTCTATAGGGATAAATTCAAGTCTGTCATACGGATCTACCGGTATTATTGTAACCGGCTCTATTTCTATAGGTTCTTCGGTAGGCTCAGATGTTGGTTCCGGAGTCGGCGTTGGTGTTGGCGTTGGCGTAGGTGTTGGCGTTGGTGTTGGCGTTGGCGTTGGTGTCGGTGTTGGCGTTGGCGTCGGTGTTGGCGTCGGTGTTGGTGTTGGCGTCGGTGTCGGTGTTGGTGACGGTGTTGGCGTAGGTGTTGGCGTCGGTGTTGGCGTCGGTGTCGGTGTTGGCGTCGGTGTTGGCGTTGGTGTCGGTGTTGGTGTTGGTGTCGGTGTTGGTGTCGGTGTTGGCGTCGGTGTTTCATCCGCCTCGTCACGCACTGCCTCATATGCATTGAGTCTGCCGCCGGTAATTGTCTTACCTTCAAGCGAGGTCAGCTTGTCCACGGTAGATATTATTTTTTGCGCTATCTCTGCCGGCGTCATATCCGAGTGCTTCGCCTTTATAACCGCAGCCGTACTTGCCACAAGCGGCGTTGCCATACTCGTGCCGCTCAGATATGCATAATCACCGTTCAGATATGTACTTCTGATATATGAGCCGGGTGCGGCAATATCAACCGTTTCCGCCCCATAATTGGAAAAAGAAGAAAACGCATCACCCGATGTAGTGGATGCAACAGAGATAAGGTTGTCACTCTCAATATTGGCCGGGTATACCGGTGTTATATCGTTGTCGGAAGAGTCATTCCCGGCAGCGCACACAAACAGCGCGTCAGTTCCCTTTATTGCAGTCTGTATTACCGGATCGAGAGAGTCACCTCCAAGACTCATATTCACTATATCAAACTTCATTTTTGCAGCATATTTTATCGCCTTGTATATATACTCTGTATTACCCTGACCGGATGCATCCATCACCTTCAACGGCACAATCTTAGCGTTTCTTGCAAGTGATGCAACACCCGCCGAATTGTTCGTCACGGCGCTTATAATGCCTGAAACGTGCGTGCCGTGACCGTTGTCATCGTCCGGGTCCGCGTCGCTGTTCACAAAATCCCAGCCGTTCAAGTCATTTTTATAGCCGTTACCGTCATTGTCCTTTGACCTTGTTGTTTTCTTCTTTTCATTCGGATTTGTCCATATATTTTCCGTCAGGTCCGGGTGATCCATATCACAGCCGGAGTCTATGACCGCTACTGTTACAGAACTGCAGTCTATATCCATATCCCATGCCGCAGGCGTGCCGACCTTAGGCAGACTATATTGTGTTGAATAGTACGGATCGTTTACAGTTTCGGATATACGGTATATGTAGTTGGGTGAGGCGTATTCGATGGTATCAAGACCATTAAGGTATTCTATTGCATCAAGAACTGCGCGGGCGCCGCCCTCCGTGAGCGTAAGACGGTAAACCTGCGGCTCATTCATTACGGAGAAAAGCGAAAAAGAACTGTCTTCAGTTTGGTCGAGATTTTCAACATCTGCAACAGACAAATTGCCGAAGGGCGCGCTTAACGACGACAGACTGAAGCTGCCGCCGGACGGTTTTACAACCGCGATTACTGTCGTTTCATCAAAATCCGCGCACACGTATGACGTGGACGCAAGCAATATCACTATTAAAAATACCAGTGCATAAATTACCTTTTTCATTTTTACCTCCACATACTGACTTGTACGGCATTTATGAAAAATCGGGTTGTATCTATTATTTTTTTGAAAAGTACTGATAAAGATTGCATTTAAGCATACCGTTATACAGCTTACGGCGTTTATCGGCTTTTCTGCCGAATAGTCGTTCAAAGTTTTCGTTTGACGTAAGAATGAAGTACGACCAGTTATTGAGCTTTTTAAACGTCTTTCCTATCTCGCCGTACAGCCCTTCACATTCCTTAACCTCGCCCAGACGCTCGCCGTAGGGCGGATTGCAGATTATCGTGCCGTTCGCATCCTCAAAGGAAATATCACGCGCGTCACGCTCGGCTGCGATTATGTAACGTTCAACGCCCGCTTTTTTAGCATTTTCCATTGTGAGCGCCGCACATTCCGCGTCTATGTCGGACGCGTAGATTTTAAGCGGCAGGTCGCGCCGTTTTGACGCAGCTTCCTCCCTCGCCTCTTTTTTTACGGCTTCACTTATCTGATTGAATTTATCAAACGCAAACTCTCTCATAAGTCCCGGCGCGATATTTAATTTCATCATTGCGGCTTCAATCGGTATTGTACCGCTGCCGCAGAACGGGTCGCACAGGGGATACTCGAATTTCCAGCGGCTTAAATCCGCCATTGCCGCGGCAAGCGTTTCGCGAAGCGGCGCGGCGTTTGAATGTGCGCGGTAGCCGCGTTTGTGAAGCGGCTCGCCGGACGTGTCTATCATAAGCGTTACCGTATCCTTTAAAATGCGGAACTGTATCTGATACGTAACTCCCTCCTCCGGCAGCCACGATATGCCGTATTTTCCGCTAAGACGCTCCGCCGCCGCCTTTTTAATTATCGCCTGACAGTCGCGCACCGACGCAAGCTGCGATTTTAAGCTGTGCCCTTTAACGGGAAACGCGTCATTTTTGCCTATAAAACGCTCCCATTCCACACTTTTTGCGCCCTGAAACAGCTCCTCAAACGTGACCGCCTTAAACTCCGCCGCCTTTATCAAAACTCTCTCACCGCACCGCGACCACAAATTAACGCGGCAAACTGCGCTCCAATCGCCCTTAAACGTCACTCTGCCGTCCTCAACAGCCGTCGTCTCATAGCCGAGCCTTTTTACCTCGCGCGCCACTATCGCTTCAAGTCCGAAAAGCGTCGGTATTATAATCTCAAAATTTTCCATTTCTCTTTTTCTTTCCTCTGTAATTTTTGTGTTTACTCTGTTTTCTGCGCCGCGTTGCCCTGTTCGGACGCTTTGTCTTTTCCTCGTATCCGTCAAAATCCTCCGCGCGTACAAAATCAATCTGCCGCGTCATAATATCCGACTTTACAAGCGTGACGTTTATCGTATCGCCGACATTGTAGACGGTCCCTGTGCGCTGTCCGGTGACCGCGCCGCTGTTTTCGCTGTATTCATAATAATCGTCCTTCATTGTATCAAGGCGGACAAGTCCCTGAACGGTGTTATCAAGTTCCACAAACATACCAAACCCTGTGATGTTCGCAATAACAGCCTCAAACTCCTCACCCACAAACCGCGCCATATACGCAGCCTTCATCAAATCGTCCGCGTCACGCTCCGCCATCTCTGCCGCAACCTCCCTGTCGCTTGAACGGAGCGACGCTTCGGCAGTAAACGCCGTCAGTCTGCCTGTGTTTTTCAGCTTTCCGTCAAGCATTAGCTTTAATATTCGGTGAATACAAAGGTCGGGATAGCGGCGTATCGGCGAGGTAAAGTGGCAGTAGTATTTCGCCGCCAGGCCGAAGTGACCGAGGTTTTCTGGCGTGTATTTCGCTTTCATCAGCGAGCGCAGCATTTCGCTTGCGATTATGCGCTCCCCTGCCGTTCCCTCCGCTTCGGAAAGCACCTTTTGCAGCGCCTTTGGCTTAATCGGGTTATCCTCGTCTATTTTGCCCTTTATGGTAAGTCCGAAATGCGTTATAAGCGTGTTGAACGCTTTTATTTTGTCAAACGAGGGCGGCTCGTGGCTGCGGTAGACAAACGGAATTTCCGACCAATACGCAAACTCCGCAACCGTTTCATTTGCCGCAAGCATAAATTCCTCTATCATTCTGTTTGAAACGCCGCGCTCGGCGCGCACAATATCAGTTGGTTCGCCGTTTTCGTCAACTACCACGCGGCATTCGGGGAAATCAAAGTCAATCGCGCCGCGCTTTGTGCGCTTTTCTCGGAGAATTTCGGCAAGACGCGCCATTTCGGTAAGCGTTTCGGTAAGGTGCGCGTATTTTTCGCATAGCTCACTATCGCCCGAAAGAATTTTATTTACATTATTATATGTCATACGCTCCTTGGAGCGGATAACGGTTTTTGCAAGACGGTTGTTTATAATGCCGCCCGACTTATCTATCTCCATAAAACACGAAAGCGTCAGACGGTCAACCTTTGGATTTAAGGAGCAGATACCGTTTGACAGGCTTTCGGGCAGCATTGGTATTACGCGGTCGGGCAGGTACACGCTCGTGCCGCGCTCAAACGCTTCATTGTCAAGCGCGCTGCCCTCCTTTACGTATTCCGTTACATCTGCTATATGCACTCCCAAAGCGTAATTTCCGTTTTCCAGAATATCAAGAGATACCGCGTCGTCAAAATCACGCGCGTCGTCGCCGTCTATCGTGAAGATAAGCCTTTCGCGCAAATCCTCCCTGCCCTCAAGCTGCTTTTTTGAAACGCTTTGCGGCGTTTTGTCGGCTTCTATGAGCGTTTTTTCGTCAAATTCACGCTTTATTCCGTTCTCTATAATTATGCCCTCGGTTATGCTTTTAAGCTCGTCCTCACCGCCTAATATATCCGTTACAGAGCCGTATATATCGCCGTTTGTCTTATATTGAAGCTCTCCGGTAATAACGCGGTCACCGATTTGGGCGTCAAGCGCGTTTTCGGGGGCGATAATAATTTTTGTGTATATTTTGCGGCTGTCGGGGCGCAGACAAAGGCAGCCGTTCTTTTCCTTATATAATACGCCCGCAACAGTTTCATTGCCCCGCGAAAGAACCGACAAAACTCTGCCCTCGCTGTGACGGCCGTCACGGGCTGTACCGGTTATTTCGGCAAGCACTGCGTCGCCGTCTATTGCGCCGTTCATATCATCGCCGGCTATGAATATATCATCCTCCGAATTAGGCGTTATTACAAAACCGAAATAGCCCTTTACGTTGCAGCTTAGCGTTCCGGCAACGGTTTGCTCCGCCCTTGGCATATATCTGCCGCGTTTGCTGACAGTTACCGCTCCCTCTCTTCTAAGCTCAGCCATAAGCGCGTCAAACTCGTCCTCGTCCTCTTTTGGTACGCCAAGCACCATCTTTAATTCCTCGTGCATAAGCGGCACGTATTCTTTTGAATTTATATATGAAATAATCCGTTCTTTTCTGTTCATTACACTCTCCAATTTGTTTTTCATATGAATATTTTATAATATAATTTCGGATAATGTCAATAGTATATTACCGTTCTTATGCTTAATCTTCCCGTAATGCCTTTGTAATATTAAAGTAACAAAAAGACTATTGACGAAATTTGTGGTTAGTTGTATAATATCCACGTGCGATTTATAAACACGCTTTATTTTTAAGCGAAAAAAAGAAAGGATGAATGCGCAAATGAAAAATAAAAGCATAGTTACGCTATGTTTAGTCGTATTGGTTGCGCTGCTTTTGAATTATCTCGCGCTTTTCGGTTTTAAAATCGGAACGTTTGATTTCACAGGCGGAACCTTCGGCGAACACGGTATCAAACAGGGTATTGACCTCCAGGGTGGTCTTGTTCTTCGTTATCACGCTGTTGACAACAATAAGAACGACATTCGCCCCTCGAATGACGAGATGGAGCAGGTACAGGGTATCTTCTCTGCACGTCTTACACAGGCAGGCTACACAGAGGCTCAGATTTCCTTCAACGATGAGGGTCAGATTTCAGTTGAAATCCCCGGTGTTGAGAACACAGAGGAAGCGGAGGAGCTTCTCGGTAAAACAGCTAAACTTACCTTCAGAAACGCTGACGGTGAGGTTGTCCTTGACGGAACAAACGCTGTAAAGTCAGCTAAGTATGAGTATAGCGCAACAGAAAACGGTATGGGCGCTACTCACCACGTACAGATTGAGTTCAACCCCGACGCAAGACAGGCATTCGCTGAAGCTACAGCGGCAGCGGCTGCGGCAGGCAACGGTAAGAACTACATCTCAATCTATATGGATGATGATCTCATATCAAGTCCGAGAGTTTCTCAGAAGATAGATTCAAACACCTGCGTAATCACCGGTGACTTCACGCAGGAAAGCGCAACAACGCTTGCTAACCAGATTCAGTCGGGTTCACTTCCTGTTGACCTTAAGCAGGAAACAAGCCAGAAGATCGGCGCTCAGCTTGGTGAAAACGCTCTTTCTACAAGCCTTATCGCCGCAGGTATCGGTATCCTTCTTATAATGATCTTTATGGTTATTATGTACAGAATACCGGGACTTATCGCTGATATTTCACTTCTTCTCTATGTCGGAATTATTCAGCTTATAATCGGTCTGTTCCACATTAATTTGAGCCTTTCGGGTATCGCAGGTATTATCCTGTCAATAGGTATGGCGGTCGATGCTGACTGTATTATATTCGAGAGAATGAAAGAAGAGCTCTCTCTCGGCAAGACAATAAGAGCTTCCGTATTCGCAGGCTTTGACAAGGCATTCTCTGCAATCCTTGACTCTAACGTAACAACAATTATCACCTGCGTGGTTCTCTATCTCTCAGGTATCGGTACTGTTACAGGCTTCGCACTTACACTTGGTATAGGCGTTATCCTCAGTATGATTACAGCTATCATTATCACCAAGTTCCTTATGAAGCAGCTTGTAAATATGGGTATTGAAAACAGAAGCCTGTTCTATAATGCAAATGCTAAGAAGGGAGGCGCTGAAGCTAATGCTTAAAGAGATGACAAAAAACAGATGGAAATTCGCCATAATTCCCGCGGTTATCATTATCGCAGGTATCGTAATGCTCTTCGTTCACGGCTTTAACTTCGACGTCGAGTTTATGGGCGGTACAAGCCTTGAGGTTGACCTTAAGACATCATTTAACAATGACGATATAACAAAGATTATCCAGGACGCTACTCCCGACAAGAACGTATCAGCTACCGTTCAGAAGGGTGACAAGGATAACATCGCTATTATTAAAATTCCTCCCCTGTCAAACGACACTAACGAGGAAACAACAATGCTCAACAACATCCTTACCGAGCTTGACAAGAAGTACGGCGCTATGGCTCCGGCTGAAAACGCTGAAGCGACCGCTGCTCCGGCAGAGGCTACAACCGCCCCCGCTGAGGCAACAGCATCTCCCGAAGCAACAGAAGGCAGCGAGAATGTTGTAAAGCCTATTTCAAATAGCGAGCTTAAAATTGATGTACTTTCAAGAAATAACGCATCTGCAAGCTTCGGTGAAAAGGTACAGCTTAAAACATTGGTTGTAGTGCTTATCGCTATCCTCTGCATCCTTGTCTACATCATTATCAGATTTAACTGGATGCAGGCTGTTATGGCTGTAGTTGCGCTTGCAATAAACGTTCTCATTATGGCGGCTGTATACACAATCACATACATTCCGCTTAACACAACATTTATTGCCGCTATGCTTACGGTAATCGGTTATTCAATCAACAACACAATCGTTATCTTTGACCGTATCCGTGAAAATCAGAAGTCACGCAAGAAGGATGAATCAATCTTCGCTATGACAGACAGAAGCATACTTGAAACAATGGGCAGAACGATTAACTCAACAATCACAACGCTCATTACAATCGTGCTTATCTTCATCTTAGGCGTTTCAACAATCAAGCAGTTCGCTCTTCCGCTAATCGTTGGTATTGTCGCCGGCGCTTACACTTCAATCTTTATTGCAAGCACCTTCTGGGCAGCTTGGAAGGAGAGCGATGTACAGGCTAAGGCTCTTGCGGCACAGGAAAGAAAGACCAATAAGTCTAATAAGTCTAAGAAAAAGTAATTTGATTACTGCATTAAAAAAGTGGTTCAACCGAACCACTTTTTTTGTACTCAATTTTTAATCAATCAATGTATTTGCCACGCGTTCAAGCTCCTCGCGGATGTGGATATGCTGCGGACAGACCTTTTCACATTTGCCGCATTTAATACAGTCGCTTGCGCGTTTCTTCTCACTGTTTACGGTAAACTGTTTTTCACGCGCTTTTGCCTGCGCGGTGTTACCGTAAACAAGCTCTAAATTCATAGCGGTAAACGAGCCTGAAATGCCTATATTCTTGGGACAGACCTTTGCACAGTAGTCGCAGGACGTGCAGGGTATTGAAGGTATCTTCATAAATGCTTCACGCGCTTTTTTGAGCACAGCGCGCTGCTCCTCTGTCAGGTGGGTAAAGTCCTTCATATACGATACATTGTCGCTCACCTGCTGCTCTGTTGACATTCCCGAAAGAACCGCTAT